>JBAIYI010000912.1:0-1801 GCA_037915955.1 Terriglobales bacterium | reverse complement strand
TACTAAGGACGTGCAGCCATTCCGGGAAAAGAAGGTCGATCTGGGGGTAGTACTCTTTGAGTGAGACAAAGCTGGCGGCATCCCAGGTGACGTAATAAGCGGCTCGGATACCTTCTTCGGCGTTGAGCGGAACTTCAGAAGGAGGACGCTGGCTTTTGCGGTGCGTGCCTTTGGTCTTCGGCTTGCGACGTTGCTCTTTCTCCTTGAGGGCGCGCAGGTTTCGCCTGGACTCCGGGAGCAGCGTTTTCGGCAGCGATTCCTTCTGGAAAAAAATGCTGATGATGAAAAACAGCGCCAGCCCGCTGATCAGAAGTCCAAGAACGTCAAAGAGCAGACGGAGACGTGTCCATCGCTTCTGTTGCGGATCGTAAAAAACCTGCTTTGCCATTGCGGAGAAGTGTTCATTCAATCGTAAGCGGGCATGCAAGGCGGGTCAATGGAGCGAACACCGCATGGCAAGCCGATGGTAACCGGGTGGGCGCTACCGTGCCTGCCGGGTTGAAGATGAGTCGACGGCCCGGTAAACTGGCGATTCTTTCATGAGGCAAATTTTTGAGCTGCTGCGGCGGAACTGGCTTTTCTTTGCCGTGACGACCATCGCCGCGCTGGCGCTGCGGCTCTTCTTCGTTTTCAAGTTCCCCCACGTGGCCGGCGATACGTTTGTCTACGGCGATATCGCCAAGAACTGGCTCAATCACGGCATCTATGGACTCACCGACGCTGGATGGGTTCGGCCGACGCTGATCCGGCTGCCCGGATATCCTGCGTTCCTGGCGGTGATGTTCAAGATTTTCGGGCAGGAGCACTACACGGCCGTGATGGTGGTGCAGGCATTCATTGATACGAATCTGTGCCTGGTGATTGCGGCGCTGGCGCTTGAGCTGATGAATGAGAAGGCAGCCAAGACGGCGTACGTTCTGGTGGCACTCTGTCCCTTTACTGCGAATTACACCGCGGCGCCCATGAGCGAGACGCTGGCCATCTTCTGCACCGCGCATGCGCTTTATTACGGGGTGAGGGGACTCAAAGAGCTGAATCAGGACCGCGCCGGAATTTTGCACTGGATCATTGCGGGATTGTGGACTGCGGCCGGGACGTACATGCGGCCGGATGGAATCCTTGTGCTTGCAGCGCTTGGGCTGGGCGTATGTGGTGCGTTGTTCATCATCAAGAGGAAATCGCTTGCGGTGGTTGCGGGAGTGGCAGTGCTGATCGCGGCGATGCTTCCGCTGGTTCCGTGGACGGTCCGCAACTGGAAAGTCTTCCACGTATTTCAGCCGCTGGCCTCGCGTTACGCCACTGATCCGGGCGAGTTTGTGCCGATGGGCTTCAATCGCTGGGTGAAAACCTGGATGGTGGACTACGTTTCGGTGGAGGAGATCTACTGGAGCGAGCCTGGCGTTCCGATTGACTTCACTAAGCTGCCGGAGCGGGCGTTTGATTCGCGACAGGAATACGAGCGTACGCAGCAGTTTATCGAGCGATATAACCAGCAGCTCGACATCGATAAGGCGCTGGACAACGATTTTGCCGACCTCGCTCGGGAGCGGATCATCCACAATCCTTTTCGCTACTACGCGTGGCTTCCGACGCTGCGCATTGCCGATATGTGGATGCGTCCGCGGACGGAGAACCTGCCGGTGGATACGCGATGGTGGCAGTTCTCTGAACATCGACTGCAGAGTTTTGGTGTTCTGCTATGGGCAGGCTTGAACCTGGGCTATCTGTTTTTGGCGTTGCGTGGCTGGGCGAACTACAGGCTGGGAATCTTTGCGCTGGTTCTGATTGGCTTTGTGGTCCT
>JBAIYI010000505.1:0-4379 GCA_037915955.1 Terriglobales bacterium | reverse complement strand
TGTACTCATAGGGAATGAAGCTGCCGGGCAGTGGATCCGAAATTCTGCCACAGACAATCCACGCTTCCTCAGCCTGATGATCGGAAACTGGCTCACCAGTTGGAGAAGGCCGGGAGTTGTTGAAGCTCGCGCCAGCTACGAGAACGCGCCAACGCTGGATTTGTCCGACAAAGGCCGGTACATCTTTGCGAAAGAATGCGCCGCGTGCCACACCATCGGCCACGGTGACAAGATCGGCCCGGACCTGCTGGGCGTGACCAACGTTCGCGATCGCGCCTGGCTGGCGCGCTTTATCGTGGCGCCGGACAAGGTGATTGCGGAGAAGGACCCCATCGCTACTGCGCTTTACGAGAAGTACCAGCAGGTGAACATGCCGAATCTGCGCATGGCTGAGCAGGATTTGAATGCCGTATTGAAGTTCCTGGAAGCAGAGAGTTCCCGGAACGCAGAGGCGCCTGGCGGAGCTAGTGTCGCCGCAGCGTCAAGTCAAAAAGATGGGGTAAGGAGTTCGCAGTGAAGTGGATCTGTTTCAGAGGTGACGCAGATCAGAATTAACGCCGCCACGCGGTGACAACAAGGTTGCGGCTTTGGGCCAGCCCGATGGTTACAAAGCCGTAAAAGGGGCTGCCGGCATCCGCAAAACGGCAGCCCCAATACTTTTTGTGAATCATCAAATTCTGGCTCAGATTCCCCGATCGTGTGTCGAAGAGGGTGAACCAGATCGTCTGCGCCGAAGTTAAGTGCTCAAAAGTCAGGCCCATTCTTTAAGGGAATTCGGGCTATTGTGCGTCTGTTGCAGTGAGGCCCGATACAGGTCCATTTCTTTCGCAGCCACTACCTCCTGCGGCCTCCGGAGCTGCGAGAGGAAGACATGTCCCCCGATCAAAACTCCAGCTTCAGCCTGAGTGTCTCCCGCAATTTCAGTACGGGGACGGTGACCTCCGCCAGCATTTCCTACGTCGCATTCACGTTTGACACAGTCAACAATCTCCTGACTGTCACTCAGGTCGTCGGAGCTATTCCCGCGGGCGACTTTACTGGCCAGAATGTGCAGAATCTGACGCTCAATTTCAGTACCAGCGATCTGGATCCATTGAACTCCTTCAGCCAGACCTGCGTCATTGACTTGACCAACACGGCCAACACAACCTGCGGCGCAGGACCCACTGGCACTATTTCAGTAAGCTTCACCCAAAATGGCGCGACACGCACCCGCGTGTTGGCGCTGGGTGAGGAGGTTACGGTGGGGAACTTTACCACTCGGATTCACCAGCGCTCCGACAATGCGACCGCTAATGTCTCCGGAACAATCTTTGGAACACAGGTTTCCGGAGGTGGCGCGACGGTAGGAATCAACCACAACTCCAGCCTGGAGTTTGTCAAGAATTAGTAGTCCAGATGAATGGATAATTCGGGGGCCCACCGAGCCTCCGATGCATCTTGGGGGCTGTGGGCTTTTTCGTGCATGCATCCAAGGAACTCTGCTTCTCCTCCGGGCTGCTCCTTATTTCGATGGCGTCGAAAGCGGCAGTTTCGACTCTGTATATATCTGTACATAGATGATATGGACCGGCAGCGCAGGAGAGGCGCAGCCGGTCCTTTTTTCTCTTGAGCTGATTTTCAGGAAGGCTTTATTTTCATCGTTTTACGGCCAGCTACCTCCTTCCAGTTTTTAATCGGGAGGATCGAGGCCCGGGGTGAGCCTCGATCCCTTTGCAGAGCCAGTTGTTTCGAGGATGGACTGGTGAGCAGGACCGAGTCTGATCTGGCTCAAGCTACACTTTTTTGTTATGTCTGCGTTTGGAGCCGCCGGCACGCCACTTACTTCCGCAGCGCGCCGGATCTAGCCGAGCAGCTCAGTTGCAACCCTGGCCCGGGCCCCCCGCCAGGCCTTCGCAGAATTTCTGCAAAGGCACTCCGCCTGAGGCGCCGGTGGCGGGAATCGTGATTGTCTGTTCCACCAGCACGCCGTTGTTCAAGACGAGGCCGTTGGGGACAGTCAATGCGGGATGATCGAAGGGTGCACTCTGAGATCGCACGCGTTCGTCGGTCAGCGATTTCAGGAATGCGACCACAGCAGCTTTGTCGTCGGGGCTGAACCCGGCGCGTTTCAGGCTGGGATCTACGTCCGCAGACGGAAAATCTCCGCCACGGCTATAGAAATCCACCAACTGATCCAGCGTCGCCTGGCCGCCGTTAAGGAAATACGGCGCGGTAAGCTCGACGTTGCGTAAGCTCGGTGTCTTTACCGCACCGCGGACTGATACCGGAGCGCCGGCGGGGACCGTCGTGCCCGGAAGCAGCCCGAGCGATGCCAATTGTGCAGCCGAAAGGGAAGTCAGTCCAGATGGATCACCGGCGGCGATTCCCAGATCGTCGTTGACCGGGCGCACGCCAATGTTGTGAAAGCCAACATCGTGCCATGAGCCGTTGCCGAGTTTTTCCACTACACCGCGGCTGGAAATATTCGAGATTGCGATGTCCGTGAACTCTGCGCCGTTATGGCAGTTGACGCATCCGCCCTTGCCCTGGAACCGATTTAGTCCTCGCTGTTCCAGCGCGCTTAGAGCGGCGCGATTGCCTTCCATGTACTGGTCAAATCGCGACTGATCCGAGACCAGAGTGGACTCATACAGCTGGATGGCAACGCCCCAGAACATGGAAAAGTTGTACTCCATCTGCGTGTATTCATCGGTGCTCTGTGGCCTGCCCAGACGGACAAAATTGCTGTCCTTGTCTACGACCACATTCGAATTCCACCATTTGGGCTGAAAAGCCGCCTGAACCATGGTGACGTAGTCCGTGTTCAGTCCGGTGAAGGGCAATGCACTGTAGCTGCCCAGCACGCTGTCGTTGGTCGAAACCTGCTGCAGGACCAGCGGCGTCACCGAGAGCATCTTCTTGCCCATCTTCACAAACGGACGGCCGGTGGCGGACATTTCCACGTCGCTTCCCGGAGGCCCAACGGCCTGCGAAGCCAGCGCCGAATTGGAGAGCCGCAGCTTCACTTCATGAACGGTGTTCGGGTCTGCGGAGTCTGTCTGCAGGAGCGCGGCATTCGGATCGCCATTACCGAACGGGTTCACGCCGTTAAAGATGTTCTGCGCGCGGCCGTCCCAGAAGTTGCGGTAGTTGAACACTGCATTGATTACCGAAGGCGCGTTGCGCGGCGTTGACCGCCGGACATTCATTGGGTTTCCCGAGGTGTCTCGAATGCTGAACACGCTGTCAGGCGATGGAGTTTCATCTTCGGGGCCAAGGCCCAGCACTACGTCATTGAAATCGTTTTTGAACACGCCCTGTGAGCCGACAATATTGTTATTGTCACTTAGCACAGCAGAGTTGGAGCGCGTGGGATCAGCCAGCTTGTGCAGGGGAAAATCAGCGAACGCCAGCTGGTGATTGGGGCCGAAGCCGGGTTGATAGGTTGTGGAATCGGCCGCAGGATTGCCGGCGCCATCCACGCGGCGCAGCCCGGGATCTGTCTGGTTCATGGTGCGGCTGTCTGCGCCGGCATTGAAATGGCAGGTGGCACATGCGGTGAAACCGTCGCTGCCAAACTGCATGTCCCAGAAGAAGGCTTTGCCCAGAGCGATGGCCGCCGTCTTATTGCGGACCACATCATTCAACTCGCTCGCAGTCGGACCGGGTATGGCCACTGTATGCAACGAACCCAGCTTGCGCTCGAAGCCCTGCGCCTCTCCGCCGGTTGCGCCGCCATTATTGTTCGTCGTGGCTGCGGCATCGTCACCGCCGCCGTGGCCGCTACCACCGCTGCCGCTGCCTCCGCCGTTGTTGCCGCCCCCACCGCTCGTGCTGCTCCCGTTGCTCGAGCCGCCTCCGCCATTGTTCCCGCCACCACCTTTGCCTGAGCCAGATCCCAGGGCATTGGAGACGATTGCTGCGCAGCAGACCAGTGCGAGTAATGGTCTCGTAATCTTGCCGCTCATCCACATAACTTCCTCCGGACAGATTTTGAAGAACCGGCCGAGATCAGTACTTTCCCGGCCGGCCAAACCATTCATCGCGCGTCAAGCAATGAACTGTCCTGAGCTAATGCACTCCTTGGGCCAGTGAAAAACAGACCTGAACGAATTGCTTGCGTCCCGGCTGCAGTCTGAATCTTCAGTATTTACAGCTGTTTGCGAAGCCGCCAGGAGGTATGTTCTTCGCTCCGACTCTGGTTTGGCGGTAGCGAATGGAATTCGACTTCCAGAGTGGGAGTGGAAATCGAGTTCCATTGCGATCGGTGAGTGCAGGAGGTTGCGATCGGTGGTTCAAAAGCAGCAGTGACCGGGACGACATTTCGTCTCCGGTCACTGTTCCTACAGCGCGCGGCCTTTGTTGTAGGTAACGATTCAGCGTTGCATCCGCCGACT
>JBAIYI010000825.1:0-2470 GCA_037915955.1 Terriglobales bacterium | reverse complement strand
GTCAAGAAGAAGCACGTGGATGAGGTGATTCAAAAGCTGGACCAGGCATTGAGCAGTCAGACCAAGAAAGAAGCAGCAGCTGTGACTGCCGCCTCCCGGAGGACAAGATGACAACGTCAGCCCGACTTTTTGACTACGCCGCACTCGCGCCGCAGCCCAGGCCGGCCATGACCCGCGACCTGATCTCGGTCCAGGATTTTTCACCCGAGGAGACGCGCGGCCTCTTTGAGCTGACCAACATCATCAAGCACCGCCCGGCGGACTTCCGTGGCGCGCTGGCGGGTAAACAGCTCGTGTTGTTTTTTGAAAAGGCCTCGCTGCGCACAAGGCTGACCTTTGAAGCCGGCATGGCCAGCCTCGGCGGAACCTCGCTCTTCATGGACCAGACTCGCTCCCGCCTTGGCGAGCGCGAACCGGTGTGCGACATCGCGCGCAACGTGGAGCGCTGGGTGGATGGCGTGGTTCTGCGCACCTACGCGCACGAGACCATCACCGAGATGGCCGCGAACGCCAGCATCCCGGTGATCAACGCGCTGAGCGACCTGGAACATCCCTGCCAGGCCTACGCTGACTTCTTCACCTTGCAGGAAAAGTTCGGCGATATGGATCGTGTGCACATGGCATACGTGGGCGATGGCAACAATGTGGCGCACTCGCTCATGCTCGCCGCGGCGACTCTGGGGACAAGCATCTCCGTCGCCACGCCCGAAGGCTACGAACCGAACCCGGAGATCACCGCCGATGCCAAGCAGATCGGTCGCAGCACCGGCGCCTTCATTGAGATCACTAACGATCCGGCAAAGGCTGTGACCGGCGCCAACGCGATTTATACCGACGTGTGGGCCAGCATGGGGCAGGAAGCGGAAGCCGCTGAGCGGGCAAAAATCTTTGCGCCGTTTCAGGTCAATCATGCGCTCTTTGAAATGGCGGCGCCGGACGCGTACTTCATGCACTGCCTGCCTGCGCATCGCGGAGAGGAAGTTACGGCAGACGTCATCGATTCGCCCCGCTCCATCGTCTTTGATCAGGCGGAGAACCGTATGCACGTGCAAAAAGCGATTTTATTACTGTTGCTGGGCAGCGGCATGGGCCGCGTGTCCTCAAGGAGCAATCATGCGTGAGAAAGTAGTTCTGGCATACTCAGGCGGTCTCGATACTTCCATCATCATTCCGTGGCTGAAGGAAAACTATAACTGTGACGTGATCGCCATGATCGCTGACGTAGGCCAGGGCGATGATATCGATGCCGTCATTGAGAAGGCCTACAAGACTGGCGCGGTAAAGGTGGTCGTCGAAGACCTGCGCGAAGAATTCCTGAACGACTACGTTTACCCGGCACTCAAGGCAGGAGCAGTCTACGAACACAAGTATCTGTTGGGCACATCGCTTGCGCGCCCGGTCATTGCGAAGCATCAGGTCGAAGTCGCACTTCGCGAGAACGCCACTGCGCTTGCTCACGGTTGCACCGGCAAAGGCAATGATCAGGTGCGGTTTGAGCATGCCTTCCAGGCGCTGGCTCCCGAATTGAAGGTGATCGCGCCCTGGCGCGAGTGGACGCTCAAGTCACGTGAAGATTGTCTCGATTACGCCGAGCAGCACGGCATTCAGGTCACTGCCAGCCGCGAGAAGATCCACAGCCGCGATCGCAACATCTGGCACCTGAGCCATGAAGGTGGCGAACTGGAAGATCCGGCCAACGCGCCGTTTGAAAGCACATGGCAGCTCACCAAGTCCCCGCAGGAGGCCCCTGATCGTGAAGAGACTGTGACCATCGGCTTCCAGCAGGGAACGCCTGTCTCGGTGAACGGACAAAAGCTCGACGCTGTCTCCCTCGTCGAACTGCTTAACGAGATCGGCGGACGCAACGCTATTGGCCGCGTAGATCTCGTCGAGAACCGCTTTGTCGGCATCAAGTCGCGGGGCTGCTATGAGACGCCCGGCGGCACGCTGCTGCTCACCGCGCATCGCGAACTGGAAGCTCTGTGCCTGGAGCGCGATCTCTCGCACTTCAAGCAGCAGATCGCCCTCAAATATGCCGAGCTTGTCTATTACGGCCTGTGGTTCACGCCGCTGCGGGAAGCGCTCGATGCGTTCGTCGCCGACACGCAGAAAGACGTTACCGGCTCGGTCACACTCAAGCTGTACAAGGGCAATGTATCCATCGGCAGCCGCGAATCAGAGTTCTCGCTCTATCGCACGGACCTGTCATCGTTCACCATGAGCGAGAGCTACAACCAGAAAGACGCGGAAGGTTTCATCCGCATTCTTGGCCTGCCGGCCCGCTCCATGGCGCGGCTCAAGCAGCAGAAGAACAAGCCCGCGGAGATTGCCAAGTGAAGATGTGGTCCGGCAGATTCCGGCAGCCGCTTGATCCGCGGTTCGAGCAGTGGCAGCGGTCGTTTCCATTCGACCGCCGCCTGCTGACCTTCGAACTCGCGGCAAGCCGCGCGCACGCTCTTGCGTTGCGTGC
>JBAIYI010000514.1:0-5571 GCA_037915955.1 Terriglobales bacterium | reverse complement strand
CGGCCCTGAGCGGCAAGGGCGTTGATTACGCTATATCGGCTTCGCCCGCAAGCGTCAGCACCCAGACGGGGCATCAGGCAAAAACCACCATCACGGTCTCGGCGCTGGGCGGCAGTTTCAACAGCTCCGTCGCGCTGAGCTGTGGAAGCCTGCCGAGTGGCGTGACCTGCTCCTTCTCCCCGACATCGGTTGTCCCCGGCGCGACCAGCGCTTCTTCCAACCTGACGATCAACACGCAGCAGTCAGGCGGGATCAAGGCCTCACCTGGGACCTACACAATTACCGTCAAGGGATCGAGCAGCGGACTGACCCGCAGCGCGGCCGTTACGCTGACCATCACCAACTAACAACTCTGGGCAAACCATTGGGCGGCGCCTGCGGGCGCCGCTTTTTTGCCAGCACTCACGTGCAGGGCGACGGCAACCGGGTGCAGGAGACCGCAGCCGGCGCAACCACGTAAGATCCATAAGAAGCCGCCCGTTTCAAAAGACTGCCTTGATTGTAAATACACGTTCTGCCGTGGCCTGAGGCTTGCTGGCGTGCCAGCGTGGCCGGACTGCCCGCCGCGGCAGGAGCATTGCCCATCGTACTCGTCGCTGGCTCTGAGTTAATGGGTCCTGAACTATCGCCCGCCAGGATAGCGCTGCCTAGCATCACTTCAAGCGCAGGCAGGTTTCGCGTGACAAGATTTGCCGTCGAGGCTTGCACCGCCACGTCCACGCATGTGCCGGCGGCCATCGCGCTGTACAGGATGAAAGTTTCTTTTCGGCCGAAAGCACGCGGCACGTCGCTGCGCGTCCATGCGAACCTGCCGGTCATGCCGCTTTGCGGCGGAGAGATGATCCGGAAGGTGGTGGCGATTCTTTGCCATGTTTGCTGCTGATGTTCGGCCAGCCCGAGCGGCCTCGGGTCAGGAGGGAAGAATTCCACGGAGAAGAACTGCAGTGGCGTTGAGCCCGGCGCGAAGATCCGCACTGGAACGCTGTTCGTCTGACCGGTCCATCCCGGAGGAACGGTGACGGTGAGAGGGCCCACAGTGAGCGGAATGCCTTGCGCGGAGTTGGCATTTGAGCCTGCGAGCGCAACGCAGACCATCATCAATGAGAGCCGCAGGGACCGTGGAACCATGCTTACTCCTTGCAGCGAGAGGATGGCTGCGGATTCTATCACTGGCAGAATGGCGTGCCATAGCCCTTTTCGGCGTGGTTGTTGAGCGGCGATTGCTGCGGATGTGAAGGACGCCTGTGCCTGGCTTTCTGAGATGAAGTGCGTAGCTCCTATAATGAAGACCATGAAACGTCTGGTCTCCATGAGTGCCGCACTGGCTTTCTCAGTTCTAGTGCCTTCCTGTTTTGCTTTTGCCACGCTTTCTTCACCCGCCCCGGCCCAATCGTCGCCAGCTGCCCAGGGAACCGCATCGCCCTCCCAGACTCAGGCTCCCAACCAGCAAGCCCCTACTCCGTTCGTCATGGACGGCGGCTCCGGTCCTTGCTCAGCCGAGTTCACGGTTACAACCCAGGATGGCAAACCGGTGTTTGCGGCGCTTATCAACGTTCACATGGCTTACGGGTTTGGCGGATTTCACAAGCTCGATCTTGGCGTCTACACCAATCACGATGGCAAGGCCAAATTCACCGGCCTGCCGGCGAAGGTGAAGAATCCGCCGGTTGAGTTCCGCGCGACCAAAGATAATCTGGCCGGCATGGCAACCGTGGATCCCGCAACCGAGTGCCAGGCCAAACATGACATCATCCTCGAAGCGCCGAAAAAATGATGTAAACGCTGCCGAAATTCGAATTGTTGAATCTGTGGCTTACAGATCTCGCAGTCCCTTCATGTCCTTTGTGGTAAACCGGTTTTTCTCTGCTTTAAAATCATCCTCGCGTGCAGACTGACAACAAATCCATCGCCAACACCCTCTATGAAACCGCTGATCTGATGGAGGTCGCGGCCGAAGATCCTTTCCGCATACGTTCCTACCGGCGCGCTGCCGAGGCCATTGAATCGCTTGACCAGCAGCTCTCAGAGATTTATCAGGATCAGAAGGCGCTGCTGGCAATCCCCGGCATCGGCAAAGGGATGGCCGCGAATATCAAGGAGATCTTTACTGAGGGCAAGCTCCGTCTGCATGAAGAGCTCTGCAAGCGCTTCCGGCCGTCCATGCTGGAGCTACTCAAGATTTCCGGACTGGGACCCAAGACCATCGCTCTGATCTGGGACGCGTACCAGGTTTGTGACGTCGATGGAGTCGCCAAGCTGGCGCAGGAAGGCAAGCTGCGCGCCCTGCCGCGGCTGAGTGAAAAATCCGAACAGAAGATCCTGAAGTCCATCGAGAGCTACCGCCAGCTTACCGGCCGCTTCCATATCGATGTGGCTGATGAGATCGCCGGTAAGATGATTGGCCTGCTGGAGAAGCTGCCCGGAGTAGATAAAGTTACTCCCGCGGGCTCGCTGCGCCGTGGCCGCGAAACCGTGGGCGATCTCGACCTGCTGGTCACCGGCAAGTGCTGTGCCAATGAAGCCCAGCGCAACAAGGTCATCGACGAGATCCTGAACTTCCCGGGTATTCTGGAAGTGCTGGCTAAAGGTGAGAACAAAGTCAGCGTGAAGCTGCGCAGCGGTATGCAGGTGGATGTCCGGCTGCTGCCGCCCGATTCCTTCGGAGCTGCCCTGCAATACTTCACCGGCTCAAAGAACCACAACGTTACCCTGCGGCAGCGTGCCCTGAAGCAGGGTTACACGCTCAACGAATACGGCCTGGTGCGCATGGAAGATGAGAAGCGCGTGGCCGGCAAGACCGAAGAAGAGATTTATAAAAAACTTGGGCTCGAATGGATTCCGCCGGAGCTGCGCGAAAACAATGGCGAGATAGAAGCCGCCGCGGAAAATCGCCTGCCGGAGCTGATTACCGTTGAAGATCTCCAGGGCGATGTCCACATGCATACCGTGGAAACTGACGGTAAATGCACTATCGAAGAGATGGCCCTGGCGGCGCGTGAGCGCGGCTACAAATACATGGCCATTACTGACCACTCCAAGAATCTGGCGTTCGCCAACGGCCTGGATGACAAGCGCGCCGAGCAGCATATAAAGAAGATCCGCAGAGCCAACGAAAAGATCGACGGCATCACGATCTTCGCCGGAATCGAAGTGGACATTCTCGCCGAAGGCCAGCTTGATCTCTCTGACAGCGTACTGGAGCAGATGGACCTGGTGATCGCGAGCGTGCACTCGCACTTCAACCAGGACCCGCAGCAGATGACGGAAAGGCTGCTGCGTGTCATCGAAAATCCGCATACTTCCATCATGGGTCATCCCACAGGACGCATGCTGCTGCGTCGCGAAGGTTTTACATTCGACTATGACAAGGTTTTTACCGCCGCCGCGAAGGCGGGGATAGCGATGGAACAAAACGCCTACCCTGACCGGCTCGATCTTTGTGACCAGCACCTGCGTATGGCGAAGGCGCGCGGAGTGAAATTCGTCATCAACACTGACGCACACCACACTTCCCACATGGAAAAGATCCGCTATGGCGTTTTACAGCTTCGTCGCGCCTGGCTGACCAGGGCTGACGTGCTGAATACGTTGTCGGTGGAGAAGTTCGCCAAAGCCATGCGCCGTGGCAAGCCGGTTCTGGTACACGCATAAAGAGCCATGGCGTCGGATCGCGCACCAGACGCCGCGATTGCGCCTACATGATCAATGAATCGGCTGGGCCTTGGCTCTGGTACGGTGCTCCCAACGTCCCACCGAACCTCTAGAGCTTGGACCAAACGAGAGCATGGAGAAGGTGGGTTATAGGCAAAGTAGTTTTCGTCGTCTGAACCTTTCTTAGCAAAACTTTAACTATAGGAGGTGGCCTGAATCGTTCTTGTTTTTCGATGAAAAGCTGTTCAAGAACGTGTATGATCTTCCGGCGAATCCAGCTACTCACATCTCGTTTTTCGTGTGCTGGTGTTCAATGGGAGACTGTATGCGGGTGGTTGGTGATAACTGCCGGATAGTCAGGCATGCACTGTTGCAGGTAATAATCTTTACGTTCTGCGGTTCTGCACCGCTTGCCGGCCAAGCGAGTCCTGCTCAATCTGCACCCGTCACCCATGAACCGCCGCGGACTTCGGTTGCAACGACGCCCGCTTTAACAGCCTCGTCCGCCGTTAAGGTAGTGGATCAACCGGCAGCTCGAAAGCTATCGAAACCGCTGATTCATGTTATTCGCGTACAGGAGCCTGGCACGCAGCCCGCACCGTTCGCGATTGCCGGCGCTCAGGCTTTGTACTTTGGAGGCCCGGTAATCTCCAATGTTCACGTCATTGCCGTGCTTTACGGTTCAGGCGCATATCTGCCTAATATTGCCGGCACAGCCACACCCACTCTAGGCCAGTTCTTCACTGATCTCACGCAAAGTTCTTACATGGATATGCTGAGTGAGTACACCACGGTCGGTCTAACTGCGGTAGACGGCACGACCGGAACCAATCAGATCATTGGCCATGGATCCTTTGATGGTCTTTTTGCGATTAGTCCTGCGGCGGCCAATAACGGCACAGTTATCACAGATAATCAGATCCAGGCGGAACTGCTGAACCAGGTCACCGCCGGGAGCCTGCCCGCACCTGTCGTGGATGCTCAGGGCAATAACAATACCCTCTATATGATTTATTTTCCGCCAGGTAAGACCATTACGGCTGGCGGCGTGACAAGCTGCGTAAGAAATGGTTTTTGTGCATACCACAACAGCACCAGCGGTACGTTTTCGTCGCGTCGGCTGTTTTACGGTGTGCATCCTGACGTGCAACCGCCGAGTGGGTGCTCCACGGGATGCGGAGCAGGCAGTTTGTTTGACATGGTGACAAACGTCAGTAGCCATGAGTTCTCTGAAGCAGTCAGCGATCCGGATGTGGGACCTGCCACCACTCTCGGTCGTCCGCTTGCCTGGATCGATCCCGTCAACAGCGAGATCGGTGATATCTGCGTGGCCCAGGAAGACACCATCACGGTGAACAATACCAACTACGCGGTGCAGAGAGAGTTCTCGAACCTGCAAAATGACTGCGTCTCGAGAACGCCTTTGTTTCGGATGACAGCTGGCCCCGATGTTGTCGCAGGGCAGAGTTTCGATCTCGATCTACAGATAGCCAGCAGCGCGAGCTCGCTTCTGCTCGGAGCCTACAGCGGCACTGTCCATTTTACAAGTAGTGATTCAACTGCGGTTCTGCCTGCTGATTACACATTCAGCTTCGCTGATGGTGGCGCGCATCATTTCATAGCAACTCTGAATAGCAGTGGCTCGCAAACCATTACCGTGACCGATAAGCTACTTCCCGGCTTTCATGGAACAGCTACCCTGGGCGTGAATGTGCCCGATGTATCAACGCTGAGCATTGCCGGTCCATCCAACCCTCCTCTCGCGACGCCAGCCACTTTCATCGTCACTGCGCTGGATGCCGGTCGCAATCAAGTTACGAATTACAACGGTACGGTCCATTTCAGCTCGACTGATCCATCTGCCGTTCTGCCGGGCGATACGGTGTTGGTGAACGGCACCGGCGGTTTTGCCATTACTCT
>JBAIYI010000280.1:0-9642 GCA_037915955.1 Terriglobales bacterium | reverse complement strand
GAGCGCAGCGAGGGAACCCTATCTTTGCGAGAAAGTCTGTACGGTGCGCAAGCGAAATCGCAAATGGCGGTTGCGAGGCTAAGCATGCAGGCCTCTAAGGATCAAGGTGATCGCGATGCCAAGCCCGAAAGCGACACCTATCGCACGTCCTTTGAACTGTAGCTTGAACAAAAGCGCGATCATTGCCGCCAACATCATCACATTCCAGGGGAATTGCCACAGTCGCGAAGCAAGTTCGAAATATGCCCTCAGCAACGGGTGCATATTAGTCTGGGACAGCGGGTGCGGTGGCAACAAACCCACAGCTATACCAGCCATGATCCCCAAGACACATAGCAAGACATTCTTGGGTTCCGGCCGTCGCAAGGACATGCTGACATTATTGCCCAACGAGCCGGAACGACCGATAAAACCTGTCCGTTTCTTTGTGGATCGGTTTCTCCATAGGCGCGATGGAGAGCAGCTCGTACATCCGCCGGCCGACCGCGAAATAACGATTCCGAGCCCGATACTTGTCTGATTCCAACTCCACCTGCAATCCAATGTAGCCATCGAGCAGGATGGGCATCTCCGAGATCAGCTTGCCATGAACGGACTCAAGAGCGCTGTCGCGCTTCTCGGCCAGGATCTGTTCCGGCCGGCGTTCGTCTTCAGGGTCGAGAGTGTACGCGATAGCCATCCAGCCGCTGTCGTCACCCAGGGACACGCTGTAAAAGTGCTGTTCCACTTCACCCGGGCCGACGATGGCTGTACTGCGGCGAAAACCAGGCTCTGCGGGTGCAGAGATGGCAAACCCATCTTCTTCATACACATACTGCTTCCATTCTGGCGCTTCGGGTGAACTGAACGCTCGGGTGGGGAGTGGTTCCGGTATTCGCGAGGGAGCACCGGGAACGGCAAACATCACCGAGAGCAGCGTGATCGGAACGATGAAGATGCGCATGGCGAAGCCGCAAACTGAGCCCAGTTATCGATGATAGAAACGCGCAGCATTGGCGCACAGATTACGAGGGTGCCAGAGCTTCCGGAGGAAATTTCCACAAAATAAAAAAGCCCTCATCTCGCGATGAGGGCTTCTTAGTGGAGCAGCGAATGAGCTTGGGTTATCCGCCGTAAGGCATGCCGTGCTCGCCACCGGCAGGAGCCTTTTTGTCTTCCGGCAGGTCAGAGACCAGAGCTTCGGTGGTCAGCATCAGCGCGGCGATGGAAGCAGCGTTCTGCAGCGCGGTGCGGGTCACCTTGGTCGGATCGATCACGCCAGCCTTGACCAGGTCTTCGAACTTGCCGGTCTGGGCGTTGTAGCCGAAGTTGTTGTCCTTCGACTCGCGGATCTTGCCAACCACGATTGCACCTTCTTCGCCGGCATTGCCAACGATCTGGCGCAGCGGCTCTTCAACCGCGCGACGGACGATGTCCACGCCGATCTGCTCGTCTTCGTTCTTCAGCTTGAGTTCGGTGAGAGCAGACGCGCAGCGCACCAGGGCCACGCCACCACCGGGGACAATGCCTTCTTCCACGGCAGCGCGGGTCGCGTGCATCGCGTCTTCCACGCGGGCTTTCTTTTCTTTCATTTCGGTTTCGGTTGCGGCGCCGACTTTGATTACCGCAACGCCACCCACCAGCTTCGCCAGGCGCTCCTGGAGCTTCTCGCGGTCATAGTCGCTGGTCGTGTTATCCATCTGGCCACGAATTTCCTTTACGCGGCCTTCGATCTCGGAGCCCTTGCCTTTACCTTCCACGATCGTGGTGTTGTCCTTGTCGATCGTGACTTTCTTGGCGCGGCCGAGGTCGGTGATCTGAACGCCTTCCAGCTTCAGGCCGAGGTCTTCCGTGATGGCCTTTCCGCCGGTCAGGATGGCGATATCCTGCAGCATCGCCTTGCGGCGATCGCCGAAGCCAGGCGCCTTCACGGCGCAGACCTGCAGGGTGCCGCGCAGCTTGTTGACTACCAGGGTGGCCAGCGCTTCACCATCAACATCTTCCGCAATGATCACCAGCGGACGGCCCTGCTTCGCCACCTGCTCAAGGATGGGGAGAAGGTCCTTCATGCTGCTGATTTTCTTTTCGTTGATGAGGATGTAAGCGTCATCCAGGCTGGCTTCCATGCGCTCGGGGTCGGTGACGAAGTAAGGAGAGAGATAGCCGCGGTCAAACTGCATGCCTTCCACGACTTCCAGCATGGTCTCCATGGTGCGGGACTCTTCCACGGTAATCACGCCGTCCTTGCCGACCTTCTTCATGGCCTCAGCAATGATCTTGCCGATCGTATCGTCATTGTTGGCGGAGATGGTGCCCACCTGAGCGATGGTTGCGTCGCCGACAACCGGCTTGGAGAGGCTGTCCAGGAAGCCCTTGGTGCGGTTGCCTTCCTTGTCGAGCGAGCCACAGATGTGGTTCACGGCCTTTTCAATGCCGCGCTTCAGTGCCATCGGATTGGCGCCGGCAGCAACGGTCTTCACGCCATCACGATAGATGGCCTGGGCAAGAACGGTTGCGGTGGTGGTGCCGTCACCGGCCACGTCACTGGTCTTGCTGGCGACTTCACGCACCATCTGAGCGCCCATGTTTTCCAGGGTGTCACCCAGTTCAATTTCTTTTGCCACGGTCACGCCGTCCTTGGTGATGACCGGCGAACCGAACTTCTTGTTGATGACGACGTTGCGGCCCTTGGGGCCCAGCGTTACCTTCACTGCATCGGCCAGGACGTTGACACCACGCAGAATGGCCTGGCGCGACTCTTCACCGTGCACAATTACTTTAGGCATTTCTTCAATTCTCCTGTCAGATCTTGTTGCGCGTTACTGCGCGCTGGTGAAACCTGAAAAAATTACCGGCGGCCGGCAGCAACCGGCTTCTCGGCGCTCTTCGCGCTGCCGCTAAGGATTCCAAAGATCTCCTCTTCCTTCAGGATGAGGAACTCTTCGCCATCAATCTTGATTTCCGATCCGGCATACTTGCCGAAAAGGACGCGATCGCCTTCTTTCACGGTCATGGGAACGTGCTGGCCCTTGTCATAACGGCCCGTGCCCACGGCTACCACAACGCCCTCCTGGGGCTTCTCTTTGGCGGTGTCCGGAATGATGATGCCGCCACGAACGGTCTCGGCTTCCTGGACCCGGCGGACCAGAACGCGCTCACCCAGTGGAGTCAACTTTGGCATTGGTACAACTCCTTGAAAAGTTTTGGATTTACTGCAAGAACTGTTTTTGAAGACTGGTGACGGGAATGGCTGCTAGCACTCACTCCCATCGAGTGCTAATCATAAGAGAAATCCAGTAAGTTTGTCAACAGGGGAGCAGCAAAAAGTTGAGTGTTTCTCGCTAAGGTTTGGACTGCGCGGGCAATTGGAAACATGAATTCCTTGCAGTAAGTATAACAGCATCATAGGCTTAGGCTGGTATGGGTCGTCTCTGCGAAGAGTGCCGGGGACTCGCGCGCTGGAGAGATTGTATTTTCCTGCTCCAACCTTAGAGTTCCGTGATATCTCTAACCAACCGAGCGCCCTCTAGCCCGAGAAGTTGGGCCCGTTTCGGAGAGTTAATGGTCTCCCCCTCTCTGCGCGCAGTACGCACCCGCATACCCTCTCTCCGTCTGCTCGCTTTAGCCTTTTTTGCGATGAACTTCGGTTTGATTGGACAAAGCCTTGCCGCCGCAGAAGATATTGGAACTCCGGACTCATCGAAACCACGTGCGACTACCGAATTGCGAAATTTGACCGCACTCGACGTTCACGAGGTAGTGCCACCACCAGCGGAGACGGCGGACACTGCTGTGGCGGCGAATTCGCACAAACATAAGAAGAGCTCCGACCAGAAATACGACGTGTCTCTAATCGGCGAGCGCAAAGTCGACCGTGGGTTCAATCTTTACTCTCTGGATCGCGAACGTGAGATGGGCCGGCAGATGGCACAGGACCTTGAGAGCCAGGTCCGCATTCTGGAAGATCCGGTGGTCAACCAGTACATTTCCAGTCTTGCCCAGCGTCTGGTGCTCCACTCCGACGCGAAAGTTCCATTCGTGGTGAAAGTAGTAGACAGTGACGAAGTAAACGCCTTCGCGCTGCCGGGCGGCTTCTTTTATGTGAACAGCGGATTGATTCTTTCCGCCCAGAGCGAGGCCGAACTGGCCGGTGTGATGGCGCATGAGATCGCTCATGTGGCCGCGCGACATGCAACCCGCAACATGACGAAGATGCAGGTGTGGAATATCGCGACGATTCCGCTGCTCTTTGTGGCTGGGCCGGCCGGATTTGTGCTCCGTCAGGCATCCAGCCTGGCCTTTCCGATGAGCACACTGAAATTCAGCCGCGACGCCGAGCGCGAAGCCGACCTTCTCGGGCTGGAGTACGAATATGCGGCCGGTTACGACCCCGAGGCATTCGTCAGCTTCTTTGAGAGGTTGAGCGGAAAGGATCGCAAGGCAAATTTCCTGGCCAAGGCCTTTGCCACGCACCCGATGAACGCAGATCGCATTCGACGTGCCCAAAAAGAGATTGACACCATCCTGCCGGCCAAACCCGACTACATCGTGGATACCAGCGAGTTCGAAGACGTGCGAGCACACCTGTTCCAGTTGCTCAATGCAAGACCGCTCCTCGGGATTTCCGGAGAAGATGGACCGGTGCTCCGGAGGCGGAGGGAAGGCGACGAGAACAAACCCGCTGACCGCCCGCGGCTGGAGCGTCGTTAACGCGCAGAAAAGTTGCTATTGCGCTGAACCGCGCACCTGCTCCAACTCAACCGCGTATCTGCTTTCCAGATCCTGCTTCCATGCAGGAGACCACAGGCTGCGCCTGCGCAAATACTCCTCCATCACTTTCAGAGGATCGCGGCGCGGTTCCAATCGGCAGTCAATCAACGTCGGCCCCATGCGCTGGCGCGCCCTGCGTACGGACTCTTCCGCTACGCGATACACCGCTACAACGTCCTTCCCATCGACGATGATTCCGGGAACGTCGCAGGCAAGCGACGCCTCTCTCAATTTCAAGGGCGAGTTCCAGTCCGTGCACAGTACGTAAATGATGCCGAGGCTGTTTTCGGCGGCGAAACGAAGCGCTTCAGCAGGGAACTCAGAGAGCTTGCCTTGAAATGCAGAGACTGCGACTGTAACGTCAGATTTGTCCTGCATTTTGCAAACGGCAGCCATGCCTGTGGCGATGGCAAGCTGGGCCGGTGCATCGCCGGCGATGGCGAGTGAAGAAGGTTGTATTTTAGAGCGATCGTGTTTGCTTTCCTGGCCGGGCGAGCGGGCGGTCATCTGTTTCTCTGCATCGCTGAGCTTGCGGCCACGCGCCAGATCGATCATAAAGTCACGGGAAGAAGGCGCCACCAGATCGTCCGCCGCCAGATGATATCCCAGGCCGACCTCACAGGCCTCGAGTTGTGCGCGTCGCAATTTTTTGGGGAAGGCTTCTGAGCTCTCCAACAGCATGCGCCCGCGCAGCATCATCGCGTATAACTTCCTCAGCCTCTCCGTGTACATCGGGGAAGCGTTGTTGCTGGCTTCAATGGGCGCCTTGGCGGCAGCGGTGGACACAGCGGCCGAGGAAGAAGCCTGCGAAGGTGAGTTGCCGGTTGGCTTTTTCATTACGACAGGTGAATCATTGTAAATGCAGAGAGCACGATGGAAGTGTGAAGACAGTTTTACCTTATGAAATCTGTTGCCGCGCAAGAGAAATCTCCGCCTGCGCTTTACGGAGCAACTTTGATTCCAGTGTGAACGCCGAGTTTTCAACAGACTGGTGGAAAAACGATGTGGAAAAGTACCCGTGTTACTTCCGTAACCATCGCCAAACGCCTCGTTTCAGCTCTTTGCACACCGGCAGGTGCGAATTATGAATGGACGGTAAATTTTTTTATCGCACGAAATGAAAATTCGCAGTGATAAGGATCACGCTTGTTCTGAATGAAGACTCGCATCGACAAATTGTTGGTGGAAAGAGGGTTGGTGGCATCGCGCGAACGCGCGCAATCCCTGCTGCTTGCCGGACGCGTGATGGTGAACGAGCAAAAAGTGGAGAAAGCCGGGGCAACGTTCGAAGAAGATTGTGAGATTCGGCTGCTGGGCGATGATTTGCGCTACGTGAGCCGCGGCGGACTGAAGCTGCAAGCGGCACTTGAACATTGGAAGATCAATCTTAAAGGCCGCACTTGCCTTGATGTGGGAACTTCAACCGGTGGTTTTGTCGACTGCATGTTGCAGCACGGTGCCGGCGAAGTTGTCGCGGTGGACACAGGGCGTGGGCAGATCGCGGGGAAGTTGCGCAATGACCCGCGTGTGCGCCTGCTGGAAGACACGAATGCGAGACATCTCACAGCGGAACAATTGCGCTCTTCAGGCGTGCAGCATCCTATCACGTTCATCGCCGCGGATGTCTCTTTTATCTCTGTTACACTCATTCTCCCGGCTGTGCTGGCTGCCTCTGCCGAGCAGAGCGGCGCATCAAAACGTGAGCTGGTCGTATTGATCAAACCTCAGTTTGAGGCCGGACGGGAGGCGGTGGGAAAAGGCGGCATTGTGCGCGATGAGAGCGCCCGCCAGGCGGCGATTGCGCGTGTGAGGAGCGCAGTAGAAGCTTTGGGAGGCATTAAACTGGAAGTCATCGATTCTCCAATCACCGGTGCGGAAGGGAACCGGGAGTATCTGTTGTACGCGGAACTCTGATGAAGCTGGTATCGATCATTTCCAAGCAGGGCAAACCGGAGCTGGAGCGTATCCTGCTCGAGGCCGGTGGCTGGTTGCGCCAGCGTGGATTGGCAGTTACGGGCGACACCGTAACGCGTGAGATCCTTCCCTGGGTTGAGCTCGTGGAACGCGAGCAACTCGTGGAAAAGAATCCGGATTTTGTGATCGTACTCGGTGGCGATGGCACGCTTCTCTCCACCGCGCGCAACGTGGCCCGCGCTGGCATTCCGATCCTGGGTGTAAATCTGGGATCGCTGGGATTTCTTACGGAGATCCGCCAGGATGAGATCTCAGAGGCGCTTGCGGCGATCACCACCGGACATTGCGAGCTGAGCCATCGCGGCATGCTGCACTGTGAAGTGGAACGCGAGGGGCTCTGTTGCGCCGCCTACCACGCGTTGAATGAAGTGGTGATGAACCAGCAGGCAGTGGCGCGCATCACGGAGTTTGAAGTGCGCGTGGATGGTGTGTTCGTTTCAAGCTACAAAGCAGACGGACTCATCGTTTCTACACCCACCGGCTCCACGGCCTACTCACTTGCCGCCGGCGGGCCCATTCTGGCGCCTGACGTCCCCGGTTTTGTGATTACTCCGGTTGCTTCCCACGCGCTGACCAACCGGCCGCTTGTTGTGCGTGATACTTCCACCGTTGAGGTGCGACTGATCGTTACTCGCGAGCAGGCCTATCTCACCGTGGATGGTCAACAGGGCGAGCCGCTTGAGGAAAGCGATATCGTTCGCTGCCGAAAATCGGAATTCAAAGTAAAGCTTTACAAGCTGCCGGAGCGGTCCTTCTTTCACGTGCTTCGCAGCAAGCTCAAATGGGGTGAAAGGTAACCGGAGCGCGAATGAGACAGTTCCGCAATTTATCTTTATTCCTGATTTTCGCGCTGCTGCTCTTGTGCTCCGGATACCCGCAGAGCCGTCCTGCTGCCGACCTGATCATCACCAACGCCAGGATCTGGACTGTGGATAAAGCACATCCTCTGGCGGACTCAGTCGCCGTGGTGGGTGAGCGTATTGTGGCCGTGGGTTCAGCCACAGACATGGACGCCTGGCATGGACCGCAGACCAAGATCATTGACGCGCAGGGCAAGCTGCTGCTTCCCGGCTTCAACGACGCGCACGTGCATTTTGTAGACGGTGGCGACCATCTCCAGCAGGTGCAGCTCAAAGATGCCGTCTCACAGCAGGAGTTCGCGCAACGTATCATCGACCGGGCGAAGAAAACTCCGAAAGGTGAGTGGGTCACCGGCGGCGACTGGGATGAACAGAAGTGGTCGCCTGCACAACTTCCAACCAAGGAGCTGATTGATTCACAGACGCCCAATACCCCGGTGTGGGTGAACCGCTATGATGGCCATGAGTCGCTGGCGAATTCGGCGACCCTGCGGCTGGCGAAGATCGACGCGAAGACGCCCGACCCGCCGGGTGGGCAGATTGTTCGCGATGCCCAGGGAAATCCAACAGGCGTCCTGCGCGATTCAGCCCAGGATCTGGTTTTCAAGATCATGCCTGCGATGAGCGCCGCACATCGCATGCGGGCCATTCACCAGGCGCTGGAGCACGCTGCTTCTCTCGGCGTAACCAGCGTGCAGGACATGAATCCGGCCTATGATGACGTGAAGGCTTACTCTCAGCTGGCTGAGAGCGGCGAACTCACTGTGCGCATCTATGCCGCTCCAATGGAAACGGAGTGGAAAGACCAGGCCAAGCTTGGAATCCGGCATGCTTTTGGGACCGACATGCTCCGGCTTGGAGCGGTGAAGGGCTATGCCGACGGTTCCCTGGGATCAGAGACGGCGTACTTCTTCGATCCTTACACAGATGATCCGAAAAGCCACGGCCTGCTCAGTGATGAGATGCACCCGCCAACGGCCTTGCAGGCGCGGCTTAAGTCGGCCGATGCAGCGGGGCTTCAGCTCTGCATTCACGCCATTGGCGACCGCGCGATCTCGATGACGCTGGATATTTTTGAGCAGATCGAGAAAGCCAACGGCAAGCGCGAGCGGCGCTGGCGTATTGAGCATTCGCAGCACATGGCGGCGAAAGATTTTGCCCGCTACGCGCGGCTCGGCGTGATCGCATCGGTTCAGCCGTACCATGCGATTGATGACGGGCGCTGGGCAGAAAAGAGAATTGGTTCGGACCGCATCAAACGGACCTACGCGTTCCGCACATTCCTGGATAATGGCGTGCGGCTAGCGTTTGGTACAGATTGGTCGGTCGCGCCGTTGAGTCCCATGTGGACGATTTATGCAGCGGTCACGCGTGCCACGCTCGATGGAAAGAACCCCGAGGGCTGGGTTCCCGAACAGAAGCTGACCGTAGCGGAAGCCGTGGAAGCGTACACCATGGGCTCGGCATTCGCTGAATTTCAGGAAAAGGAAAAAGGCTCCATCACGCCGGGCAAGCTGGCTGACTTCGTCGTTCTCAGTGACGACATCTTCAAAATCCCCCCAGCGCAGATCAAGAACGTGAAAGTGGAAGCCACATATCTGGGCGGCAAGCTGGTATATGGGGGGCTGGAGTGAGGATTCTTGGTGCCCGGATAAATTGGCAGTTGGGTCCTTGGAAAACCCACGTGCTCGATTCAGATTATTTCTTCTTGGCGAGCACAGAAAACCCTTGACGGTGATAAGGCTCCACCGCAGCTTTTCAAGTTACTCAAATTGCTCAATTACCAACGTCATTGTGGGATTGAAGCACGTGGACAGAAGGGAAATTCCCTTAAGGCGAAGGAAGACCGCACAAAAAAACTAAGAAGCCCCGAGTTTGAGTTGACCCATTCGCCTCGACCAGCGGCTCGCTATAGACCCTTGCCGACCTGCCTTCTCTGCCTAATTCCTTGCGGAACTCACAAAGTGCGATCTTTAATCAGCTTGCGCTGAAGCTTGGGCTCCGGGCTCACCACCAACCGGGCAAATCGGTCAACGCCTCGGGGCTTCTATTTTGACCT
>JBAIYI010000777.1:0-8324 GCA_037915955.1 Terriglobales bacterium | reverse complement strand
ACTCGGAGTGGAAAGATCATACGGCGTCTGTTAAAGGCGCAGGAACTGGGCCGCGAGGTCGGCGATCTTTCAACCCTGGAAGAGTAAGCGCTTGCTCCCCAGGGCACTCCCGAAAGGGGCCACAGTCTGGTAGCTGTGGCCCCTGCCATTTTCTCCCGGTGCTTACGCTCTCCAGCGCTTCATGACGCTTATCGACGCTTTCGCGCGTCACTTGACTGGATGAAAATGGTAACGCTGCCCTTCTGCTGAACCTGATCACTTTAGTGGGAATGCAGCGGAAGGGCTCCGGTCGCCGCGCTTGCTCCCCAGCGGAGTATCGAACGCCGCACGGAGCCCGCCCTTTCTCCAATCGGACGCTGCTGCTCAGCAGAATCCCTGACTTTACGCTTCTTCCGATGTCTCCTAAAATAGAATTCAGGCCGACGTAGCTCAGTTGGTAGAGCAGTCGATTCGTAATCGACAGGTCATCGGTTCAAGTCCGATCGTCGGCTCCATTCTTTCTGTCGCTTCGCTCCACACCGCTCTAAAATTGAACTCCTCTTGAAACGATCTGTGCCCTGTTGCGGAGGGCTCGGCGCGTGTTCGGCCTCGCCTTTAAACTCGCTGGTCAACTTCCTTTCTGTCGTTTCGCTCCACACCGCTCAACTTCAATAATATTTTCAAGATGCTGCCGAACGATTTTGAAACGCTCCCCGACTATCTTCAAACCGGTCTCGACCTCGTCTTCATCGGCATCAATCCCGGCCTGTACTCCGTCAGGCGAGGACATTACTTTGCCCGGACCACCAGCCGTTTCTGGCCGGCATTCTCGAAATCGAAGCTGAGCGCGCAAATGCGGCGTGAACTGGAGCTCGATCACCTTCTTCCTGAACACGATTCGCAACTGCCACATTTCGGCATCGGACTCACTGACGTGGTGAAGCGGCCGTCGGCCAACGCCTCGGAACTCACGCCCGCAGACTTCGCCACATGGATCCCCGTTCTGGTCAGGAAGTTGCGCCGTTACAAGCCACGCGTCGCCTGCTTTCACGGTCTCACCGCCTATCGCCCTTTTCATGCGCTCGCTTTCAAATCCGCTGTCACACGGCCAATCCTCGGCCCGCAGCCAGAACAAATTGGTTCCACGCGGCTCTTTGTGGTGCCGAACCCAAGCCCTGCAAACGCGCACTTTACACTCGCCGATCAAACCGCCTGGTACGATCGCCTCGCGGAATTTATCGAAGCTTTCAGCAATAGCTGGGGCGAAGAGGGCGCGTGCTAACCGTCCGCTTCCCCTTCCGTCTAAGCATGCTGTACCGCTTCTCTTGCTTTCCCATAGGAATACCCGCATACTTCTATGGGTTAACCAGAGGAGCAGAATCAGCTATGGGCAACAAGACAGAAGTCTGGCAGGGCACGCTGGCCCTGATGGTCCTGAAGACGCTCGAATCCATGGGACCGCAGCATGGCTACGGCATTGCCCGGCGCATTGAGCAGATCAGCGGAGATCAGCTTCAGCTCAATTACGGCACGCTGTACCCTGCGTTGCTCAAACTCGAACAGGAAGGCTATATCGCTTCCGAGTGGGGCGTTTCCGAGAACAACCGCCGCGCGCGTTATTACCGCCTCACCCGCGCCGGCAAACAGCAGGTCAGGAAAGAGACGCGCGACTGGGAGCAGGCCACAGAGATCCTGGCCCGCTTTCTCTCGCCAGAACGGCAGTTATAGAAAGATACGACGATGAGCACACTGCGCGCGTTTTTCCTTCGGCTCACCGGCACATTCGGCGCTGGCCGCAGACGCCAGGATATGGAAGAAGAGTTTCGCGCCCATCTGCAGATGGACTTCGAAGAGAACCTGCGGCGCGGACTGACGCAGGAAGAGGCCCGGCGTGTGGCGCTCATCAACTCAGGAGGTTTGACCATGGCAACCGAGAATGTTCGCGAACAGAGTGGATTGCCCTTTCTGGAAACGTTGCTGCAGGACCTCCGCTATGGTTTGCGTACTCTGCGCGCGACGCCCGGATTCACCGCCGTAGCTGTGCTGACTCTGGCGCTTGGCATCGGTGCCAATACCGCGATCTTCTCCGTCATTAATGCCGTGCTGCTCTCTCCGCTTCCCTTCCGCGATCAGGACCGCCTTGTCCAGCTCTGGGAAACGGAAAGCGCACCCGGAACTTATCCTTTCGCAGGGCTGGATTATCTGGATTGGGAAACCCAGTCCAGGACGCTGGAATCCACTGCGGCCTACGATTATCCCAGCGCCATGAATGCAAGTAACGGCGCAGAGTCACAACCAGTGATTGGAGGTCCCGTCGAATCAAGCTTCTTCAATGTGCTTGGCGTTTCACCCATCATGGGGAGGACCTTTACTAAGGAAGAAAATCAGACGGCGAAGAGCCGGGTAGCAATCATCACCTACGGGTTCTGGCAAAAGCTTTATGGTGGTTCGCCGGACGTGCTCAGCAAGAAGCTTACGTTGAACGGCGAGTCCTATGACATTATCGGCGTCACGCCAAAGGCGCTCAATTTTCCAAGCCGCGTACAAGTTTATCTTCCCAAGGATATGACCGGCCCCGGAATGCGTGGCCGCGGATCGCACTGGTTCCGCGCCATCGGGAAGCTGAAACCAGGTGAAAGCGTCGCATCCGCTCAAGCCGAACTTTCCACCATTGCCGCCAACCTGGAGAAGCAATACCCCGAAAGCAACGAGAAGGTCGGAGCCAAGGTGATTGCCCTGCGTGAGCAGCTCACCGGATCGTCGCGCGAATCGCTGCTCGTACTGCTCGGAGCCGTGGCCCTGGTTCTGCTCGTTGCGTGCTTCAATGTGGCCAACCTGCTGCTGGCTCGCGCCACCGGCCGCCTGCGGGAGATCGCCCTCCGCGGCGTGCTTGGAGCAAGCCGGTGGCGGATCATCCGCCAGTTGCTTACGGAAAGCGTGTTGCTCTCGCTGATCGGCGCAGTGCTGGGTCTCTTCGGGGCGTGGTGGTGCGTGCGCCTCATCAACAATTCAGCTTCCCTGCCCTTGCCGCGCACGAATCCCATTGCCCTGGACTCCACCGTACTGCTGTTTACGGCTCTGGTGAGCGTCATGGTGGGAATGATCTTTGGACTTGCACCGGCCTTGCAGGCTTCCCGACTTGACCTTGGCGAAGAGCTGAAGGCGGTAGCGCAATCCGTGCTCAGCCCAACCGGCTGGAATCGCCGGATTCGCGATTTTCTTGTTGTCGCAGAAATCGCCTTGTCTCTCGCACTACTCACCGGAGCGGGACTGCTGATCCGCAGCTTCGAGAAGATGCGCACGGCTGATACCGGCGTTCAGGCCGAGAATGTAACTACGTTTGCCACGCTCCTGCCCCATGCTCGCTACAAAGACTTCTCCGAGCAGCGCACGTTCTTTGATCAACTGCTGGACCACCTCTCGCATTCGCCCGGAATCAGCGCTGCCGCGGTCGCCACGGAAATTCCGCTTGAGGGCGGCAACAATGGCTACATCGTCGCCGATGGTGACACCGATCCCAAACACGCCAACCTTCTGGTGGAACACAACTACATCACTCCCGGTTACTTTGCTTCATTGGGAATACCTCTGCTCTCGGGGCGTAACTTCACCGAGCAGGACATCGAGCGCACCTCTGCGATCATGGAGCGCCTGATTCCCATCTTTGAAAAGGATCCCAACGCAAAAACTCCACCGGATGTGGCCTATGACGTAATCGTCAGCAAGCACATGGCAGAGACGTTCTGGCCAAAACAGGATCCCATCGGGAAGGTCTACCGCTCCCTGCACAGCACCACGCCATTTCGCGTGATCGGCGTCGTCGGCGACATCAGCACCTGGGGTGTACGGCAGCAATCCCTGCCACAAACTTATCAACCTTTCGTGATGGCGCTGGGCGACTCGCGCGCCTGGGGACAAGTCGTGGTTCGTAGCAGCCTGCCTGCTTCAACCCTGTTAAGCACTGTGCGCAATCAGCTGCGCCAGCTCGACAGCTCACTCGCCATGATTCAGCCGCGCACCATGCAGCAGGTGATCTCTGAAAACGTACAGGATGCGAAGGTGCAAACCTGGCTGCTGGGCAGCTTCGCCGGGCTCGCTCTGTTGCTCGCCGCGGTGGGACTCTATAGCGTCCTCTCTTATCTCGTCAATCAGCGCACGCGCGAAATTGGGATTCGCATGGCGCTCGGCGCCCAACAGAACCACGTCCTCAAGCTGGTCATGGGACATGCCGGAATGCTCACCGCGCTCGGCATTGTTGTGGGCCTGATCGGATCGCTGTTGCTCACGCGATTCCTGGAATCGCTGCTCTTTGGCGTCTCCGGCCGCGATCCGCTAACCCTGGCCGCTGTCATTGTGGTCCTCGCAGCGGTCGCGCTCATTGCTTGCTATGTGCCGGTGCGTCGGGCCATGAGAGTCGATCCTTTAGTTGCTTTGAGATACGAATAAAGCGCAATCATGTGCGACCTGCTTTGCAATTCCTTACACTTTCAAGACGCACAAAAAATCCGGCAATTTACAAAGTTATTACACTCAATTACCCAAGCAGCGCGATCTAACGATATAGTCAGAGCACATTCCCAATCACAAAGCAGGATCGCAGATGGCTGCAATACGCTCGCACATCTCTGCGCTCGAGTCTGTCGGCTCGGTCGCATCGGAGTCTTACTCGCAACACGTCAACCCCCAATGGGTGCGACTGCTTGACGTTCTGGACATGAATGTCCGCTACACGCGCTGCGTAGGCGCTGAACTCTTCACCGATCAAGGCGACCGCATCCTCGATTTTCTTTCCGGATACTGCGTTCACAACATCGGCCACAATCATCCCGCGGTGATTGCCGAACTGCACGACGAACTCGATCGCCGTGGACCTGCCATGTTGCAGAGCCACGTAGCGGAGATGGCCGGCGAACTCGCTGCTGAACTCGTTCGCCTCGCGGGTGGCCGGCTCGCCAAAGTTTATTTTGGCAGCTCCGGCAGTGAGGGCGTGGAGACCGTAATCAAGTTTGCCCGCGCACACACCAAGCGCAATGGCTTGCTGTATGCGAAAGATGGGTTCCACGGTCTCACCACTGGCGCGCTGTCTCTCATGGGCGACACGCAGTGGGGCAAAGGCTTCGGCCCCATGCTTCCGCACGCCGAATCTGTACCATTTGCGAACCTTGAAGAGCTCGAGCGCAAGCTCGCTACGCGTAAGTTCGCCGCCTACATTCTCGAACCGATCCAGGCTGAGGCCGGCATCTGCGTGCCTGACAGCGGCTATCTCCAGCAGGCACAGGCGCTGTGTAGAAAATATGGAACGTTGTTCGTGCTCGATGAAGTACAAACCGGTTTCTATCGCACGGGGAAATTCCTCGCCACCCACTATTTCGGTCTCGATCCTGACATGGTAGTTCTGGCGAAGACCCTGAGCGGCGGCCTTGTTCCCAGCGGCGCCGTGCTCATGACGGAAGAGATTTACGAGACCGTGTATGGATCGCTGGGCCGCTCGATGATCCACACCTCCACCTTCAGCGAAAACAATCTGGCGATGCGCGCCGGACTAGCTACTCTGCGCGTGCTTGAAGACGAAAATCTCGGCGAGAGCGCGGAACGCCTCGGCACACTGTTGCGCAACCGCCTCACGGAAGAGCTAAGCGGCTTCGACATGGTGGAAGAAATTCGGGGAATCGGAATGCTGAATGGCATCGCCTTCCGTCCTCCCAGGAAGGTCCACCAGCGGATTGCCTTTGAAGCCTTCCGTCGTGTGCATGAAGGCATGTTCGGTCAGATGGTTGTGATGCGCCTCTTCCGCGATCACAAGATTCTGACTCAGATCTGCGGCAACAACCTGATGGTACTCAAAGTGGCTCCGCCGCTCGTCATCAATGAAGAGCAGATCCAAAACTTCGTGGCCGCAGCGCGCGCCGTCGTGGAGATCATTCACTCCTCGGGCACGTTCTGGCAGGATGCGCTCCAACTCGCCAAGCGCGCGATCAACGTTTAATTCGACTGTAAAAAGGGTGTAAAGCGCCGCAACACGGGGCTTCAAAATGCGTTCAAGCTGAGAAGCCCCCGAACGCCCAGGCGCAGAAAAGTGGTTCAACAGAATGAAAATCGCCAGTGTAGGTGTCGCGTTCCCTGAGAACGCTTACGAGCAGCAGGTAATCACCAACGAACTTAAGACCCAGTGGCGGGACCGGCTTCCCAATCCGGAAGTTCTGAGCCGCCTGCATGCCCGCTGCGGAGTAGACAAACGGCATCTCGCGCTGCCGCTGGAAGCTTATGACGGAATCCGCTCATGGGGTCATGCCAACGATCTTTGGATTGAAGCGGCACAAAAACTTGGCCGCGATGCAATCTGCCACGCCCTGACGCCGCGTGGTCTTATGCCTTCTGACATCAATGCGCTGCTCTTTACCACCGTCACTGGCGTGGCCAGTCCTTCCATCGACGCCCGGCTGGTGAATCGGATGAATCTCTCGCCCAACATCAAGCGTATGCCGATCTTTGGGCTTGGCTGCGTGGCGGGCGCCGCCGGACTCGCGCGCGCCGCCGATTACGTTCGAGCTTATCCGGATCAGCTCGCAGTCCTGCTTTCCGTGGAAATCTGCTCGCTCACATGGCAGCGCGACGACGTCAGCATGGCCAACATGATCTCAACCGGCTTGTTTGGTGATGGCGCGGCGGCGGTGCTGGTCGCCGGAGCCGATGCTGGCCTGAATGGCCCGGAGATCGTCGATACGCGCTCCATCTTCTATCCCAACACGCAGGACGTGATGGGCTGGAACATCTCCGAAGATGGTTTCAAGATCATTCTCTCGCAAGAAGTGCCGGACGTGATCAAGGCCAATCTCGGCAGCGACATGGATACCTTTCTTTACGACCACGAACTCACGCGCGATGACATCTCCAGTTGGATCATCCACACCGGCGGGCCGCGCGTGCTGGAAGCAGTTGCCGAATCGCTGAACCTCACCGACAAAGATCTGGAGCTTTCCTGGAATTCGCTGCGCGAGGTAGGCAACCTTTCCTCCGCTTCCGTCCTTGTGGTGCTGGAGAAGTTTCTCGCGGAACGTCGCGGTGAGCCGGGCACATACAGCGTGCTTGCGGCCATGGGCCCAGGCTTCTGCTCGGAGCTGGTCCTGATTCGCTGGTAACCATTCATGCAACAGGTAAGAGACACTGACGTCTTTGTTGTCGGCGGCGGTCCCGCAGGACTGGCCGCCGCAATCGTCGCGCGCCGCTACGGGTTTCGCGTGCTGGTGGCCGATCGCGACATCGCTCCTATCGACAAAGCCTGCGGCGAAGGACTGATGCCGGACAGTCTTGAGGTCCTTCACCGCCTGGGCGTTTCACTTGAGAAGTATGAGACAGGCACATTTCGAGGTATTCGTTTCGTTGGTCCGGAAAATTGCGTTTCTGCCAATTTTCCCCGCGGCCATGGCAGCGGCATCCGCCGCGTGCTGCTTCACCAGGCGCTCATCGACGAAGCAGAAGCAGCCGGCGTGGAAACGCTCTGGCGCAGTCGCGTCCGGCTTGGTCCGGGGGCTCGCGTGGAAGCGGAGGGAGCAGAGGTCCGCTACAAGTGGCTGATCGGCGCCGATGGCCAGAACTCCGCCGTGCGTCACTGGGCCGGTCTTGATGCCGGACCTGTTCAGTCGCAGCGCATTGGCCTGCGGCAGCACTTCCGCGTGCAGCCGTGGAGCGAGTTTGTTGAGATCTACTGGGCTGACTCAGGCCAGGCCTACGTTACGCCCGTGGGCCGAAATGAAGTTTGTGTCGCACTGATTTCGCGCGAGCGATATCCGTCGTTTGCTGCCGGTCTTACGCACTTCCCCAAGCTGGCAGTGCGCCTTTCCGGCGCTTTGCCCTCCACCCAGGTCCGGGGCGCGCTGACCATTGCGCGACGTTTGAAAACTGTTGCAAGCAGTAATGTTGCGCTGATCGGCGAAGCCTCGGGCTCAGTAGACGCGATTACCGGCGAAGGCCTGGCGCTGGCATTTCGTCAGGCACTTGCGCTGGGTGAGGCAATGACTGCCGGCGATCTTAGCCCTTATCAGGCTGCGCATCGGCGCATCATGGCACTGCCCGCTTTTATGTCCCGCAGCATGCTGCTGATGGATGCACACCCGTGGCTCCGTCGCCAGTCATTGCGCGCCTTCGCCGCAAAGCCACAGCTCTTTGAAAGGCTTCTGGGCGTGCATGTGGGTGAACTGCCGCTGGCCGCGTTCGCCACTTCCAGCATCCTTGATATGGGATGGCATATGATCACTGCTGGCCCAGCGCCATCAACGGAGGTAATTGCTCATGAGGTTCGCTAGCTTGAGGCACACGAAGAAGCTTGCCGCCGTCGTCGTGCTGTT
>JBAIYI010000639.1:0-5911 GCA_037915955.1 Terriglobales bacterium | reverse complement strand
GAGGCCGACTTCACTGGGCCGATCCGCAAGGGTTGGGAAATTTCCGAGAAAGAAAAATTCCTCAAGCGTTGGTGGCGCTTCCGCAAGATTCATAGCGCCCTGGGATGGAAGTTCTGGGCCATCATCTCCGGCGGCGCGGCGCTGGATGAGGCAACGGAAGAGTTCTGGCGGCGGCTGGGCTATGGCGTGATTCAGGGCTACGGGTTAACGGAGACGAGTTCATTGGTGAGCCTGAACCATCCCTTTAAGATTGGGCGGCGGTCGATTGGAAAAGTTCTGCCTGGACGCGAAATGAAGCTCGACCCTGAAACCGGAGAAATCCTTGTTCGCGGCGAGAACGTTGCGCGGCAGTACTGGCAAGGCAAGGAGTTGAAGCCTGTCACAAGCGAAGAAGGCTGGTTTCGCACCGGAGACCTGGGCGCACTGGATGCAGAAGGCAATCTTTACTTCAAGGGACGCAGCAAGAATGTGATCGTAACGCCAGCCGGGTTGAAGGTTTATCCCGAAGACCTGGAGCAGGCGCTGCGACGTCAGCCGGAGGTGCGCGATTGCGTGGTGTTCGGCCTGGCGCGCGGCGGAAACGCTGAAGCCTGTGCAGCTCTGCTGCTGCGGAACGGAAATTCGGCCAACACGGTGGTGGCTAAAGCGAACGAGAAGCTGGCGGATTTCCAGAAGATCAGGTCGTGGTTCGTGTGGCCGGAAGATGATTTTCCCCGTACCCCAACGCAGAAACCGAAAATGGACATCATCCGCGGCATGGCGGAGGCAAAGCTGGGCGGATCTGCCGTGGCAGTTGCTCCCGCCGCAGTTTCGGCTTCGGGTGATCTGGGTGAGCTGATTGCCAGCGTCTCCGGGAAGCGAGTGGCGCTCAAGCCGGGCGACCACCTGGAGAACGACCTGAACCTCAGTTCGCTTGAGCGCGTTGAGTTGATGGCGGCAATCGAGAACCGATATCAGGTAGACCTGAATGACCGCGATTTCTCGGCGGTGAACACCGTCAATGACCTGGAGAAGCTTCTGAAGCACGCAGCGCCAGAGGCGGAGAGCAGGAAAGATTACCCGTACTCGCGCTGGGGCCGTTTCTGGCCGATACGGCTGCTGCGCATGCTGGCTTTCCACCTGGTGACGCTTCCTTATATTTGGGTGATGGCCCGGCCAAAGATCATCGGCCGCGAGCGGCTTAAGGATATTGAGGGACCGGCGCTGATCATCAGCAATCACATCACGCAGAACGATATTGGCTTCCTCATGGCGGCGCTTCCCTTCCGGCTGCGTAATCGCCTGGCCGTGGCGATGCAGGGCGAGATGCTGCGCGACATGCGCTATCCGCCGAAAGACACGTTCTTCCTCAAACGCTGGTGGACGCCTGTGCGGTACGCGTTGATTGTGACGTTCTTCAACGTATTTTCCCTGCCTCAAAGGGCGCGCTATCGCGAGAGCTTTCGCTTTGCGGGGGAGATGGCGGACAACGGCTACAACGTGGTGATCTTTCCTGAGGGTAAGCGCACGGAGACGGGCGAGATGAATCCGTTTCGCAGTGGTATCGGGCTACTGGCCACTCACCTGGACCTGCCGGTGATTCCAATGCGAATTGACGGGCTGTTCCCTTTCAAGGCAGCGAAAAAACACTATGCTCCTCCGGGTGCGATTCAGGTGCGCATGGGCGATCCGGTGAAGTTCGATCCTAAGGCCGATGCGGAGGAGATTACGCGAGAGTTGGAGGAGAAGGTGAGGGCGTTGTGAGAGCACTCAACAATCAGCCCACCGCGTTCTGCATTCAGCCCCGAAGCGCTGCGTCAGTTCCTGGGCTGTTCCGCTGAATGCCTTCCTTTTCACCCGTTCCATCAGCCTCCAAGTTAAGACATGCGTGCACCCCACGCGTGACCCGGGTCACTTCAGTTTTTTGAGCCTCGCATTACGCTGAAAGCGTCTGAAAGCTGCTACCGCAATGTTCAGCCGCTGGGCAAAACTGGCCGGCCTCGGCGTGATCGCCTTTGCGTTAACGCTGGGCATGCTGTCTCTGATCGAATCGCTGCGTCGCCCACAGCGTGTCCGCATCGCTTCACCGTATGCCTTTGTGATTCCGCCCGTACGCCACGGGGAGGTGGTCATCGCCGCAGGCGACATCGCTGACTGCGATCATCTGCTGGCGGCGGAGGTCACGGCCAAGATGCTGGATCAGATGCCGGGAACCGTGCTGGCCCTGGGAGACAGCGTTTACCCGAAAGGAAGCTTAGCAAACTACCGGCAGTGCTTTGAGGCCACCTGGGGAAGACACAAGCAGCGGATCCATCCCGCACCAGGAAATCACGATTACTACGTACCGGCAGCTGCCGATTACTTTGAGTACTTTGGTCCGTTGGCGGGCGAGCGTGGGGTGGGCTACTACAGCTTCGACGTGGGGGCATGGCACATCGTTTCCCTGAACAGCCAGTGCAAGCATGCTGGAGGTTGTGAAGCCAGATCAAAGCAGGAGCTGTGGTTGCGCGAGGACCTGAAGCAGAACGCAGGGAAATGCATCCTTGCCTACTGGCACGCGCCGCTCTTCAGTTCGGGCAAGCACGGGCATGATGTTTCAGTGAAGCCGTTCTGGGATGATTTGTACGCGGCCGGAGCCGACATCGTGCTGAATGGGCATGACCACGATTACGAGCGCTTTGCACCACAAAACCCGGAAGGACAGGCAGACAAAAAGGGCATTCGGGAATTCGTCGTGGGCACCGGTGGAAGCGGAAACCGGGTAGCTTTTGGCTCTGCCGACAACTCAGAGGAACGCAGCGATAATGCCTTTGGCGTGCTGCGGCTCGTGCTTCGCCCGGAAGGCTACGATTGGAATTTCATTCCTGTGGACCGCCGAGGGTTCAGCGACAGCGGTAGCGGGACCTGCAAGAACTTCGCTTTGAAGAAACCGGTGCAGGCAGCGACAAAGTGATCGGTTCATCGGGTCATCCGGCCATCGGGTCTCGGGCCATCGGGTCAACTGTTCAGCGATGCAGTGGATGACAGATCTTTTGAAGCTCTTATGGGGGCAGCGGGGATCGCCGCCAAAGAGGTCCTTTATAGTAACGAACCACCACAGCGCACGTGCGACGCAATGCATTGTTTTTGGTTTGGTTCCTGACCGTCACCACGGCAAATGTGACGGCCTCTCCGGAAGTAACCTGATTCAGAACCAAGAGAGACTTTTGTGCGTATAAGCCTGCAGACAATGCTTCCTAAGATTGCCTATACGGGTTAGCATCGTTGAATTGTTTTGCGATGGGCGCTGAGCGCCCACGCCTGGCCCCTGACCCCTGACAGTCGACGAAAAATTGAGGAGAACCCCCGATGAGCACTGCGCGCGCGTCTGCGCCCAGCATTGAAACCCCGGTCCTACAACAGCAGCAGCAGCCCAACCCGGCCGAACACATTTTTCAGGTCGGGCTTGGTTACATGGCCTCCATGGCCCTGAATGTGGCGGTGCAACTGCGCATAGCCGACCACCTGGCGAGCGGCCCGAAGAAAACTGCCGAGCTGGCCAAACTGACCCAAACGAACGAAGACCGGCTTTATCGCGTGTTGCGGGCGCTGGCCAGCGTGGGCGTGTTCACTGAAGTCGCGCCCCATCAGTTCGGGCTGACTCCGCCCGCGGAAGCGCTGCGCTCGGATGTGCCGGACAGCGTTTATCCAATGATGTTGTGGATGTCTGACCCGTTCCACTACCGGATCTACGCTGAGATGATGCACTCGGTGAAGACCGGTGAAATCGCGTTCAACCACATTTATGGCAAGCCTGTCTTCGAGTACCTGCCTGACGATCCGCAGGAAGCGGCTGTGTTCAACAACGCTATGGTCAACCTGAGCAACATGGTTGCGCCAGCGGTGCTGAAGGCCTATGACTTCTCCGGTATCGGAACCCTCATGGACGTGGGAGGCGGACACGGCGCGCTGGTGGCCTGCATTCTGCGCGAACATCCGGAGATGCGCGGGATGGTGTATGACATGGAGCCGGTGGTCGCCGGAGCCAGAACGGCGGCTTGCAGCCAGGACGTGCTGGACAGGTGCGAGTTCATTGCCGGCGACTTCTTCCAATCCGTTCCTGCGGGTGCCGATGCGATCATCATGAAGCACATCATTCACGACTGGGACGTGGAGGAGGCAGTTCAGATCCTGAAGAACTGCCGCATGGCGCTCAGAGGCAAGCCGGGCGCGAAGGTGCTATTGGTGGAAAGTGTACTGATGCGCGATAACCACCCGAACCTGGGCAAGTTCATTGACCTGGAGATGTTCATGTTCGTGGGCGGGCGCGAACGGACGGAAGAGCAGTTCCGCGATTTGCTGGCCGCTTCCGGACTGAGGCTGAACAGGATCGTGCCTACGGAGGCGCCTCTGTGGGTAGTGGAAGCAGTGTGCGAGTAAGCGAATTAAGAGTGACTGGCTTTTAAACGAAGAAGTGACACGAAAAGAGGCTGGCGAATTGCTTCGCCAGCCCTTTTGGCGTTGACCTGCGCTTGAGCTGCACGGGGATGGGCAATGCCCGTGCTGATGAAGCGTTCCTTGCCTGGAGAGTGATCACGCTGCGGGTACGTGTCACTTTAGGGGGAGGAATGGCCTTCATCAGCGCGATCAACCACCAAAGTCATGAGATTTTGTTGACGAGCAATTCGAACCTTTTGTGGCGCTTCATTTCTTGCGCAGCGTTCTGGCTTTCGGTCCTGAAGTTTCACAGTGAAGGGCGGCTTGTGGCCGCCCTTCACTCTTTGCCGGGGTGGGTTAGTTCAATTTGAATTGGAACGTAAAGAACGTTCCGTCGTTCAGGTTGATGCGGTAAGCGTAGGTGTTACCCGCGCTCAAGTTAGAGGTTTGGAGGATGAACTGCCATCCGGCGTTACCTGCACCGTTGAGCAGCGCGCCGCCCTGGAAGGCGAACGGTCCGCCCTGCGGAGCAGGCGTGCTGGCGGGAGTTCCATTGACTGCCGTGAGCACGAAGCTGGAAACCACCGTCGATGAGACCGAAGTCCCCTTGATGTCGCAGACGCGGAATTGCACCGGGATCGTCGGAGTGGAGGCCTTCGTGAAGGTGGTAGTCCCGGCGCCGCTGATCGGAGACAGGATCTGGTGGCTGGCTCCGTTCGTGCAGTTCACGCCCGCGATCTGGTAGATGACGGTGGCCGTTCCGGGAGTGAACGTGATTGCATAGTTGGTTGAGCTCTGGCCCGAGCAGTTGATGGCCGAAGAGGCAACGTTGCCGGTACCCGCCTGAGCGCTGCAGCCAAGAGTGGAGCGATTAGGAAGGAAATCCCGGGAGCAGGCGGCGGGGTTTCCGCCTGCTCCGCGGGTGCAGCAGTATTGATTACTGCAAGGTCAGCGTTCCGTTGACCAGGCTCACCACATAATTCACGAGCAGCGGATTCGGATCAGCACTCGGAGTGATCGGGTACTGGCCGGCCGGACTGGCGGTAGTCGCCGTAGTCGTGTAGCTCGCGGTGATAGCGTCATTGTTCTTGATGCCGGAGATCACGCCAGTCAGCGGCGGGATAGTGCCAACCGTTGAGGTCAGGCTATCTGCCGTGATGGTGAGTGGCGCCGGGTTGATGGTGAGCGTGCCGTTCGTGCTGGTCACGGTGTAGTTGGCCAGAGCTCCAGTGGCGTTATCCGAGAGCGCAGGAACGATTGGATAGGTTCCCACGGTCGTGGTCGGATCGGTGGCGCTGGAGTAAGTGGCCGTGATGTTGTCGTTATTCCTGATGCCAACGATCGAGCCGGTGAAGACCGGGTTGGGATCGCCGTAAAGGCGGCTGGCATCAGCAGCGGTGACGCTGAGCGGCGCCGGGCTGATCAGGAGCACGCCGTTGTTGAAGGTGACGGAGTAGTTCCCCAGCTTGTTGGTGGGATCCGAGAGAGCTGCGGTAATCGGATAGCTGCCCACCGG
>JBAIYI010000804.1:0-4482 GCA_037915955.1 Terriglobales bacterium | reverse complement strand
AACGACAGCCCTGAGTGCGTGAAGATAAAGCGGTTTCCCTCTAGAAAATCGTCTGTAAGCTTCTGCAGCGTCTTTTCCGTCTGCAATTGCGGACGGATCACTACCAAAGTCGAGATCATGAAGGCGGAGAAGACAAAGCTCGCCGTATCCAGATAGAAGCACGCCTTCTCGCCCAGGGCGGCGATCAGGGCTCCGGCGGCAAAAGGTGAAAACAACCGCACCAGATAAAACGCCTGCGTCATCACGGCATTCGCTGCAAGCAGGCCCTCTTTCGGAACCAGTGTCCTCAGGGTCACCGACTGAGCCGGAGCAAAAAAGCTTGAGACCGCGCTTAGCACCACAAAGATCGCGCAGATCTGTGCTACGTCGGTCACAAAGACCAGGGCCACAATCAGCAGCGCGCGAATAACGTCACTCGCAATCATGACCCGCTTCACGTTCCAGTGGTCCACAAATACGCCGGCCGCCGGGCTGATGATCGCCAGCGGAAGCACGTAGGCGATCGTCACCGCCGTCACCTGCACCGGATTGCCGTGCCACCGGAAGGTGATCAGGCTGATCACGCCGAAGAGGGCCAGGAAGTCGCCAAGAATGCTGACGAACTGCGCTAACCACATGGTGCGGAAAGGTGGAAACTGCAGAATCGTCTTCTGCGTAAAAGCCGTGGTCGGGGGAGAAGCAGCCATTTGGGGGAATCGTCCTTCGAACAAGTAGCTTACCGCAACTCCTCACACGAACCGTGCGAACTGCGGTACAAAGATCGTTCGCAACGCGATTCTTAGAAAAAAATTAAGTGCAAATTAGTTCTTGTCAGCGCAATGTTCGGCGAAACTACCGGAAACCCATGAAAACACTGGTACGTACAAAAATACTGTCCTTCTGGCCAAAAGCGGTTAGAATTAGGCCAACCCCTTGGTGTTAGGAATTTGAAATAAATGGACCCGATCCCAGCAGCCTCCCTCCTGTTGGTTGTAGCGACTGAAGCAGCCCTCCGCCTGCGCTCGGACTGGCTCGTACGAGCGGGGTATAAGGTGAGCCCCGCTACCAGCCTCAAGGAAGTGGAAACAGCCTGCCACAACCGCGCCTTCGATATCGTTCTGCTTGCCGATGCCGTCGAACCCAAGATGAAGAAAGCCATCGGCCTGACCGTGCGCCACTTTTTCCCAGACGCGCCCATTCTTCAGATGGGCCGCATCCGTCCGGATATTGAAGGCGCCTGTTTCGTCACCGGCGACTCGCGTGAAGATCTGCTCTCTTCCGTAAGCAAGATTCTACGCAACGATGAGATTCGCCCCGCGGCAATCTGAGCCGCAGTCTTAGAAGACTTCGTGAAACAAGAAAAGGAGCCTCGCGTGGAGGCTCCCTTTTATGTTAGGAACGAAGCGCCGCGGCTACTGCTGTTGAGGTGCTGAAGTCGGCATGGCGCGCGCCGAATTCGTTGTTCCGATCGCTTCACCGGACAGCACCAGTTCCACGCGGCGGTTCTGCTGCCGCCCTTCCGGCGTGTCATTGCTTGCAACCGGAGTGGTCTTGCCCAGGCCGCGAGCTACGATCGAACTGTCAGGAATGCCCTGCTGCACAAGGTAGGTACGTACTGCATCCGCGCGTTTCTCTGAAAGCTGCTGGTTGTATTCGTCGCCTCCTACGCTGTCCGTATGGCCTTCCACTTCCAGGTGTAGCCCTGGATGCGCCAGCACAATGCCGGACACCTTGGCCAGGCGCTCGCGGGCGCCGGGGAGCAGCTCAAAGCTGCCGGTCTTGAACAGCACGTCAGACATGTTGGCGATCAGCCCGCGAGCTGTGTCACGCGTCGCCAGCACTGCGTTCAACTGCTGCAGCAACTGCGCGCGTAAGTCGGCCTTTTCTTTCTCAGCCTGCTGGCGAAGGCGGTCCGCCTCTTCGGCAGCCTTGCGTGCTTTATCGGCCTCAACTGCCAGAGCCTGCTGCTGCGCTACTGCCTGCGCCTTGGCGGCCTCAGCTTCCTGTCGTGCTTTCTCGGCCTCCTGCTTCATCCGGAGGGCCTCAGCTTTGGCGGCTTCAGCCTGCTGGCGCGCCTGGTCGGCCTGGACCCGCGCCGTTTCCGCCTCTGCGCGACGGCGCGCCTCGGCTTCTGCATCTGCCCGCGCCTTGGCTTCGCGTTCCTCGGCTGCCTTCTTGTCGGCGGCCGCTTTGGCCTGGGCTTCTTCTTCGGCCTTCTGTTTCACTGCCATCACGCGCGCTTCTTCGGCCGTTCCCACGGTTTCACGCGCCAGGGTTTCCACGGTGGCCTTGTCGCGCTTGCGGACATAGGCTTCCTCTGCGTCGCGCAACTGCTGGTCAGCCCGGGCGATGATGCTGGCCGCGTACTTGTCTGCTGCGGCAATCCGTGCAATGCGCACCGCGTTACGCGCCTCAAACAGCGAGCGCGGCGTTTTCCGGTCAATACCGAAGATCGCATCCTGGATGTGGGTGTTGGTGGAGCTGTAAGTACCGCGTCCCAGGAGTTCGTACTTCGCGTCGATATTTTGCTCACGCGTTCCCAGGGGGATCACGTTTTCCATCACCACCATGTTGCCCGGCTGGTTCACCGCGAAATACGGCTCGGCAGTCACGATCATGCCAAAGGTCTGCATGTCAGTAATCGCCTTCACCTTGGCGCTGTTGTGGTCAAACACCAGCTCGCCCAGGTTCACCGCGCGGCCTTCCGGCGACACGGCCCACAGCACCAGGCTCAGGTATTCGAGGCCGAATTTCGTGGGATCGTCGAGGTTCTCGAACTTCGCATCGATTTCAACATTGCTCTTCTTGCCCGTAACGCGCGCCTCGCCCGTGGCATTGCTCATGAGTTCGGTGCCGTGGAAGTCCACTTTCACGGCATCATTGCGCAGCCGGTAGTTGATTGCCTTGGTGGTGCGCTGAACGTGGTTTGACTGCGCCGGCGCCGCTGACGGCGTCTGCGCTCCCAGGCTCAGACCAAACAATAAAGATACGAACAGTGCCGGTATTTTCCTCATGGCATTTGCCTCAACAGATGGTGGGAGTGGTGGATTTTCGGCTCTAACTTTATGTCGGGATTGGAGGTGTTTGAAAGACGCAGTTAGTTCAGGGGGTTGTTAGTACTTTCGTGCTTTAGCGTTATGATTCGTACCTGCGATTGAGCAGGGGCCGCGCTTTCACTTACATCCCTCAGCGTCCTCTGGTCCTTGCGTTCCAAGGTGTAGGCATTTGAACCTGTCCCTCTCTCTCCTCGATAATGTCACCCCAGCACCACAAAAGGAGAATTCCATTAATGCGGCAAAACTGGATTCGCATGGTCGTGGCTGTTGCAGTTGCCTTCGCTTCAATCTCGCTTAACGCGCAGCAGCAGGATAAGAGCAAGCGCCCCAGCCCTCCTGGGACCGCGGAAGTCACCCTCAAAGGTAAAGCTGTGAAGATCGATTACAGTCGGCCTTCCATGAAGGGACGCAAAATTTTTGGCGGGGTGGTTCCTTACGGTAAGGTGTGGCGCACAGGAGCCAATGAAGCCACCGCTCTTACCACTGCGGTTGATTTGACGATTGGTGGCGCCAAAGTACCCTCCGGCAGCTACACGCTTTACTCGCTCCCCACCGAGAGTGGCTGGAAACTGATCATCAACAAACAGACCGGCCAGTGGGGCACAGAGTATGACGAAAAGCAGGACCTCGCGCGCGTAGATCTCAAGACCAGCAAACTGGATAAACCAGTAGAGCAGTTCACAATCTCTTTTGAGAAGACCGGCGAAGATTCCGCCAACCTCATTCTGGAGTGGGAGAACACCCGCGGATCGGTTGCCATTAAAGCTCAGTAGGAAGACGGCTCAGAAGACGGCTCAATAGGAAAGAAGCTGCCGTGTGGCGGGTGCTGTTGTGAAAACGTGAATTACTGGCCGCATCCGCCGCCGTCAGACATCTGGAAATGGCTGGTGGACGTGTTGCTGGGCGCCACGGTCACCTCAGTTGCCGCACTCACTACAAATGAGCACCTGCCGGAAATGCCCCCGGCCTGCGGGGTCGCAGTCGCGGTGAAGTCGCCTGAGGGCCGGATCATCGACGGTGCAGCGATGTCAAACGAGTAGCCGTTTTTCACGCCGCTGGCCAGGTCTTCATCCACAATCAGGCACGATGCGCTCTTGCTCGGATGCTCGCAATCCGTGGAGTTTGGCCCCAGAACAGCCAGGGTCGGCGCAAAGCCTTCCTCAGGATACGTCTGGGAGTACATGAGCTCTGCGGTGCGGATTACGTTCAGTGACGAAACAGCCGAGGCTTCATTGGCCTTCATGCGCGCGTGGACAAAGCTCGGAATGGCGATCGCCGCGATTACCAGGATCACCATAACCACAACCATCAACTCCACCAGGGAGAAGCCGCGCGCGGTCCGGCCAGACCACGAGTTTTTGCTTACGGGGGACATAAGACGAAAGTAACGTTTGAGAAATTAGGATACCTCAAGACTACTGTTTTTCACCTAATTAATTTTCTTTAA
>JBAIYI010000673.1:0-3725 GCA_037915955.1 Terriglobales bacterium | reverse complement strand
CATTGCGGGACCTTGAGCAAGGTCGTGTACAAAAACTGGTATTGTCACAATTGCCCCATCACACGATTTCTGAATGCCAAGACTGCGGCCGCATGTGGGCCGAAGCCGGACAAAACTGCATTTACTGTGGTAGCGCGGGATTTCGCTATCTGCCGGCCGAAGAAGGTTTGATACGTTACGCTCTCAACAGCGATGTGGAGACTTTCCTGGTGGAAGCCGAAGCGATACCTGGATTCAGCGGTGTGGCCGCCCTGCTACGCTATTGACGCTCATGTTGCAATACCGTGGGACACCCAATTTCTGCCGGATCTACAGAAGGTTCATATTCCAGTTCATCCAGTACATCGCGCTGAACTTGTATGTTGGTCTTCATTTTTTTGTTGCCTCCCTTGTGCCACAGCTGGGCCAACTCGGCGGAAAGCTGCGGTGCTCTCAGATCGAGAGTCGCTGCCGGAAGCGCAGCAGCCTCATAGCAAGTCTGTTCTGAGGAGGTCTGGATCACCGTGACAATGATCACTTCCGCGTTTGACTCTTAATGCAGCATTCCCGAGCGACGCATGTTGGCGTTCTTGTTCCGTCCCATAAAGGAGATCAGGCTTTCCTTTAGGAGAGTCGAAACGGATGCTGAGGATCTCCAAACAGAACAGAAAATGACTCTTGAATCAATTGCCAGGCAGTCTCGAGCGTTCGAGAGCAAATATGGAGATCACAGTTCTGCGTCAAACCACTCGTGCACTCCTCGAAGAAATCCGCTTAGCGCCCTCTGTAAGACACCAGCGGGCCGCATCACTTTTGAAGCATGCTGATTCTTGAAGCACACTGTGCTGACCGAAGCCTGTCACGGACAGTTGTGACGCCCAACACGTCGGGATTCACCAAACTTTTCTACATTAGTTTTGTCGACGGTCGAAAGGGCTGGCAGCTTCGAAAAGTTGGCGGTCCGAAGTAGGCTGGGTGACCAGCCAAAGAGGCAACTCAGAGGCTCCCAAAACCGAAAAGATCGACAGCCTTTACGAAAGTTGCCGAGGCTTGGGACTGCAAAAGTGATTATCACATCAAGGGTTGCGGCGGCAAATGCATCCACGCGACCTGACTTTCTCAAGAAGCCGGTTGCTAGAACATAGCCAAGATCGCAGCCCTTTTAATCCAAAAAGGGGCCTTGAACATGGTGATTTTTGCACTCTCCGGCTATGACAGCCTGGCTAGCCAATTGGAAACATCCGGCCACCGAGGAGAGTTTCACCTTGGCCGGTTCGAAAATGGAGAGTTGTTTGTCCGCCTCCTAACCGAGGTCCGCCATGAGCATTGTGTGCTCGTTGGCTCGCTTGCCCCTCCTCACGAGCGGCTTTTTTCGTTCGCGCTACTAGCACACACATTGAAGAAAGAGGGCTGTCGCAAAATCAGTGCGGTTCTTCCGTACCTCGCTTATACGCGGCAGGACAAAGACAAGCACGGTGAAAGCCTTGGAGCCGCCTGGATTGGAGCCCTGCTGAAAACCTCGGGGATCGACGAGGTGTTAACGGTTGACGTGCACAGCCGGCGTGACCAGCAGTTGTTTCCCATACCTCTCATTTCCAGTTTCCCGGCAGAGCTCTTCGCAAACGCAATTCGAAGGTCCGGCCTGACTGATGCAACTGTCGTGGCTCCCGATAATGGCGCGATACCACGCTGCAAGGAAGTCAATGAAGCACTGGGAAGACCAGCAGCTACCATTCCATATTTCGAAAAACTGCGCGATGAGAGCGGGATCAAACACACGAGACTGTTTGGCATCGTTGGCCGGCGGGCATTGATTATTGATGACATGCTCGACACTGGAGGAACATTAATCTCGGCGTGCAAACAACTTATTGATTCAGGCACTTTCGAGATCTTCATCGTCGTCACGCACGGTCTGTTCACTGGCACTGATTGGAAAAAGTTGTGGTCTCTCAACGTCCAGCATATCTTTTGCACGGATACCATCCCGGCTTTACCAGCAATTCGCGAAGAGCAACGGGTCACAATCCTGCCGATTCGCGAGGTGCTTCGGGAACAACTCTCTGGTTTGCAGCTCATTGCGGCAAAGCAATGACAAAGCTCGAGATTCAAGTATGTTTCTTGCAGAAAAGGGGACGGAGTAGTCATGAGCTATCAGAAGCCAGTGAATCCGCAGCGGTTTGATGAACCTGTTTACGAGCAAATGAACCCCAAAGAGAAAGCTCAAAAGAAGGGCCGCGCCGCTATCCGGCAACAACAAGCCAAGCCAACTGCCCCAGCAAAGCGCAGAAAGCCTGGCGCCAACATTGCGGCAGCGAGAGCCAAGCCTAAGTCATGGTCATTGTGATTTCATCAGCAGTACTTTGGCTAGCACTTCCGAGAGATACCATTTAGCGACTGGACTTAGAGGGAAGGCCATTTACTGCAGCATTTTTGCAATCTATCCTTTGATCACCATCAAGGGAAGAAGTCTGGCCACTTTTCGTGCAAGCTGCGCTTCATCAGTTGCATTGACCACTGCATCTACGTCCTTATAGGCAAGCGGCGCCTCTTCGGCGACACCGCGCATTGAGGGACTTTTCACAATGATGCCTTGCGCTGCGAGTTCATCGACCAGCCGTCGCCCACTCCACTTCTTGGTTGCGGCATGCCGGCTCATCGAGCGGCCGGCGCCGTGACACGCAGAACTGAAAGCCCGCTCTTCGCTGGCATCCGTGCCGCATAGGACATAGGAGGCGGTACCCATCGTACCTCCTATCAGAACCGGCTGGCCCGACCGGCTGTAAGGCACCGGCAACCCTGTTACATGTGGACCAAATGCCCTGGTTGCTCCTTTGCGATGGACGAAGAGGTTCGCTGCATGCCCATCCGTGCGGTGGGACTCGAGCTTGCAAGTGTTATGCGAAACATCGTAGAGCAGGTTCAATTCGGCGTCAGGAAATATCTCTTCGAAAGCCTGACGTGTAAGGTGGGTGAGAACCTGGCGATTCGCCAGGGCGCAGTTGATTGCTGCACGCATGGCTCCAAGATAGCGCTCGCCCAGAGATGAATGGATCGGGGCGCAGGCAAGCTCCCGGTCAGGTAATTCAATGTGGAAGGAAGGATCAGCCTCTGCCATCTCGCGGAGAAACTCGGTACCAATCTGGTGGCCCAGGCCGCGCGAACCGCAGTGGATGCTGACCACGACGTCTCCTTTACGAATCCCAAAAGCGGCTGCGGTTGGCTCATCATAGATCTCTGACACATGCTGCACTTCAAGATAGTGGTTGCCGGAACCAAGGGTCCCAACTTCATCCCTCATCCGCCGTCGCGCCTGTTGGGAGACATGTCCCGGCTCTGCTCCTGCCATGCGGCCGTGTTCTTCTATGCGATCAAGATCTTGAAGATGCCCATAACCCTGGTGCACCGCCCATTGTGCGCCACCGCGAAGCATGGCTGTCATATCTTCTTCGCTGAGATGGAGGCTGCCAGTGCTGCCCACACCCGCAGGAATCGTACGGGAAAGAGAATGGGCGAGTTGCTGTTTGTAAGGAGCAAGATCCTCAGTCCTCAGCCCGGTTAACAATGTTCGCACGCCGCAGGACACATCGAAACCGACTCCACCCGCTGAAATGATTCCTCCCTCCTCAGGATCAAAGGCTGCCACTCCGCCAATAGGAAAGCCGTATCCCCAGTGCGCATCGGGCATGGCAAAGGACCCTTTAATGATTCCGGGAAGGGTCGCGACATTCGAGACCTGTTCCAGG
>JBAIYI010000786.1:0-4120 GCA_037915955.1 Terriglobales bacterium | reverse complement strand
GCAGCGCGAGAAGATGGGCACCGGCAAGATGCCGCTCGATTACGGCATGGCTGAAGCGCTCGCTTTCGGCTCCCTGGTCACGCAGGGAATTCCGGTACGCATCACCGGTCAGGACGTCCGTCGCGGAACCTTCAACCAGCGCCACTCCTTCCTGGTGGATACCGAAACCGAACAGGACTACGTACCACTCAGCCATCTTGCGCCTGATCAGGCGTGGTTTGAAGCGTACAACTCGATTCTTTCTGAAGCCGCGGTTCTCGGCTTCGAGTACGGTTTCAGCCGCGACTATCCTGATGCGCTTGTGCTGTGGGAAGCGCAGTTTGGTGACTTCGCCAATGGCGCGCAGATCATCATCGACCAGTTCCTCGTCGCAGGCGAAGACAAGTGGGGCCTGCTCTCTGGGCTCGTCATGCTCCTGCCGCACGGCTATGAAGGCCAGGGCCCGGAGCACTCCAGTGGCCGCATTGAACGGTACCTTCAACTCGCTGCCAAAGACAACATCCAGGTTTGCCAGCCTTCAACGGCTGCGCAGTACTTCCACATGCTGCGCCGGCAGGCGCTGCGCAACTGGCGCAAACCGCTGATTGTCTTCACGCCCAAAGGCATGCTGCGCCATCCGGAGGCCGCCAGCCCGTTAAGTGAACTCGCCCATGGCCACTTCCAAACCGTGATTCCTGACCGCGAGATCGCCTCGGCCGAGCGCGTCATTATCTGCACCGGCAAGATCGGGCACGAGCTGCGCCGCGAACGCAAGCGCCGTGGCGACACGCGCACGACGATCATCATGCTGGAACAGCTCTATCCATTGCCGGAAGCCGAGCTTGAGGCCGCGATTTCAGAACACAGCAACGCCCGCGAGTTCCTTTGGGTGCAGGAAGAGCCGGCCAACATGGGCGCTCTGGGATTCCTTGCGCCCCAGTTGGAACGCCTAACCGGAGGACCGCTGCGTTCGGTCAAACGCTCAGCCTCATCATCTCCGTCCACGGGTTCGCATACGGCCCATGAGATGGAACAGAAGACTTTGCTCGAACTGGCATTCGCATCTTTTTAACGCGGCAGATTCCTGGGGCAAAGCCCCGTGGCATCGCCGCCTGTAGTCAGGTCATCCAAAATCGAGTTCAAACGATAAGGAAAGGTGAATAGACAATGGCACAAGGAACTGTAACGGCCCATGAAGTTCCGGCGCTTCCTTACGCATACAACGCGCTGGAGCCTCACATTGATGAGCAGACCATGCACCTGCACCATGACAAACATCATGCAGCGTACGTGGCCAAGCTGAACGCCGCGATTGAAAAACACCCTGAACTGGGCAGCAAGTCTCCTGAAGAGCTGCTACGTAACCTGAACGCCGTGCCGGAAGACGTCCGCGGAATGGTCCGCAACAATGGCGGCGGCCACGTGAACCACACCATGTTCTGGCAGATCATGGGCCCGAAGGGCGGCAATCCTACCGGCGCAATTGCCGACGCAATCAACAAAACTTTCGGCAGCTTTGACGCTTTCAAGGAAAAATTCGAGGCCGCGGGCGCAAACCAGTTTGGCAGTGGCTGGGCCTGGCTGGTCAAGACGAAGTCGGGCGAGTTCAAGGTCACGTCAACTCCTAACCAGGACAATCCCATGAGCAATGGCGAATTCCCGATCATGGGCAATGACGTGTGGGAGCACGCCTATTACCTCAAGTACCAGAATCGCCGCCCAGACTACCTAAAAGCCTGGTGGAACGTGGTGAACTGGGACGAGGTCAACAAGCGCCTTGCCCAGGCGGACGCGTTCTTCAAATAGCTGGAACGCCGGCCAATTTTTTAAGCCGCCTCCGGGCGGCTTTTCTTTTTGTGCATGGAACTTCTGATTGCTCGTTCCTGCAGGTGTTCTGTGAGAAACTGCCGGGAGCAAGGGGTGTGAAGGGATGCTGAGAAGCGCCGTTCAGGATTTGCGCCAGAGCCTGCGTTCACTGATCAAGACACCGGGCGTTCCGATTCTAGCTGCCCTGATTCTGGCGCTGGGGATCGGCGGCAATGTGGCAATCTTCAGCATCGTAGATGTCTTGCTCTTCCGTCCGCTGCCGGTTTCCAGGCCTGATGAATTGGTACGCATCTTTACCGGCAAGACGAAAGGCGACGCACGGGCCGGCTTTGTTTCCCTCCCGGATTTCGAAGAGTACCGCGACAACGCCACCGCGTTCTCCGGAATCGCCGCCTGTCTGGATCGCTTTCCGGCAAACATCTCAGCAGGAAAATTCGGCAGTGAGCGCGTGAACATTGGCATGGTCACCGGCAACTACTTCCCACTGCTGGGAGTGCAGGCCTCGCTCGGACGCACGTTGATCCCGGAAGACGAGCGCACCAATGCGGCGCCAGTCGCCTTACTTGGGCACGACTTCTGGCAGCGTCATTACGCGAAAGATTCCCGTGCCCTCGGCTCGCAAATACTTGTCGATGGCCAATGGTTCACAGTCGCTGGTGTAGTGCCGGCTGACTTCGGCGGCATCTCCTTCGAAAATTTCCCTGAAGTCTGGATTCCGCTGGCGCAGGGCCGAAATCTCGATCCTCTGCTCAAAAGCCAGCTTCCGCTGAACCATCGCTCGTTTGCGCCATTCGTTGTGATTGGACGGCTCAGGAGCGGAGTATCGCGTGCGCAGGCGCAGGTGCAAGTGGACACCATTGCGGCAGGACTTGGAGCGGGCAAATCGATCGCAGAAGAAGGCGGCTTTCAGCGCGCATGGCCGGTGCTGGTTCCTGCCACTCAGGCGGCGCGAAAAACGAACGAGCAAACTTCATGGTTGCTGCTGGGCATCGTGGTTCTGGTTCTCCTGATTGCGTGTGCTGATGTCGCTGGGCTGATGCTGGCACGTTCGGAGACTCGGCAGCGCGAATTCGCGGTCAGATTGGCCCTTGGAGCGCCGCGGAGCAGGCTGCTGGCTTTGCATTTCTATGAGGCACTGCTGGTCTCAGGGGCGGGAGCCGTGATGGGTTTGCTCGTGGCCGCCGCTGCCACCCGCATCATCGTTCTTGCTGCTCCGGCTGCCATCGACCTTCCGCTGCAGCGCGCTTCCTCCATTCTCGATCTCAGGGTGTTCGCATTCACCATAGCCGTGTCCCTGCTCACTGCCTTGATCAGCGGCATGGTTCCTGCCTTGCGATACTCGCGTTCAGATCTTGCGCTTGAGGCTAAGACTGATTCTCGCCGGTCCACGGCCATTGGGCGCCGCTGGTCCATTCACACCGCCCTGGTTCTCGCTCAAATTGCGTCCGCAGTCATATTGCTTATTGGTGCGGGATTGCTGGCACGCACGTTGTGGCAGGCCTCCAGAATCCAGCTTGGTTTCCGTCCTGACAATACAGTTTTTGCATCGACTGACTTGATCCGCCAGGGATACACGAAAGACCAGGCAGCGAACCTGCTTGAGCCACTCTTGCAGGCCCTGCGTTCACAGCCCGGCGTGCAAGCCGCAGCCTTGGGCCCGCCTCCTCTTCAGTTCACGATGCAGACCATGGTGAAGATCGAGAGCGCAAACTCGGGCGACGCAGAGAAGCAGCCAATTGCGCTGGCCCGAGTAAGCGACGGCTATCTTGAAACCACAGGTATACCGCTGCTGAGCGGACGGGGCTTCAGACTTTCAGATAGCGCAAATGCTCCTGGCGTAGCAGTTGTCTCGCAATCATTCGCTCGCAAATGGTGGCCGCATGATTCGGCCGTTGGTAAGCATCTTTCCCAGGCCGGCATTCACGACCAGACGTTCGAGGTAGTGGGAGTCGCGGGTGATACCGCGGGAGCCGATCCTCGCGATGACAATAGAGCGGTGGTTTATCTGCCACTGGAGCAAAGCTATCTGATGTTTCCGTGGCAGCCGGATGTCACCTTAATCGCGCATGGAGCGGGAAGCGAAGCTGATCTGGTCAATTCTCTTCATCACGCAGTCGCTCAGATCGATCCTGCATTGCCTTTGTTCCGCGTGCGTACTCTTAACCAGCAGGTCGCGGGCATCCTGGGTGAAGAGAAGTTCCTGGCTCGGCTGCTCATGATCTTTACGTTGATAGCGGTAATACTTGCAGCCGCAGGGGTTTTCGGCCTGATGGCCTACAACACGGCGCGCGCCACCCACGAATTCGGAATCCGG
>JBAIYI010000318.1:0-2613 GCA_037915955.1 Terriglobales bacterium | reverse complement strand
AATTCCCTGATCTTTTCCAGCACTTCCTGAGCTTTCCAGTCCTGCTTGCCCACCAGCACCAGCTTTTCTTTCCTGCCGTCTTTGCGCAGTAAAGACAAAGCTTCTACCAGTCTCGGCAGGTTCTTTCGAGCCTGAATACGGCCAACATAAAGAAGGAAAGGCCCGCGGATTCCGTACCTCTGGGCTAACCGTTCCTGGCACAATCGCTTGTCTCGAGGGTGAAACCCTTCTGCGGGCGCCTGGTAATGGACGGTGATCTTTTCGCGCGCCACGCCGCACCTGCTCTGGATGTCGGCTGCGCAAAATTCTGAGACGGTCATGATGTGCGTGGCCCGGCGTGCGGTGTTGCGCACCATGATCTTCATGCGCCGGGCTTCGACCGGATGGAAAAATTCCGGGAAATGCTCATGTGCCAGGTCATGTATTGTAACCACGGTCTTTTGTCGATTGAAGAGCGGTTCCGCATACTGGCAATGGAAGACATCGGGTCTGAGCTTATGCAGAAGGTGCGGCAAAGAGAAGCACATGCGCACAATTGGATTTCTCGGCACCAACACGGGGGTGAAGCGAGGATCTGAGCTGATTTCTTGCACTGCAGCACGATCCACGCAGAACACCGTGTATTGATGGTCACTTGGATCGAGCGCCAGGCCGCGCAAAAGCTGCCGGAAATAAGTCTCGTTTCCGCCTGCTTGCGTCCCGATGCTGTGCGCGTCAATGGCAATCTTCATGACGATGGAGGTCAGAATGTTTCAGAGAAAACCGCACCAGTATAGTCGGTCCATGTTCAGCAAAAGCGCTGGCTCTGGCGGCACGGCATCTTCGTATAGAATGGCTTCCCATTCATGCACCCGATCGAGTTCCAGATGCCGGTGCGGAAGTATTTCCGCAAACGCCGGTTCAAGAATTTTCTTTCGGAATACCAGTCCTGCCGGACGATCCTCGACGTAGGCGGCGAGCACTATACATGGCCGATCATCGGCCGCACGGATGGAATCACGATCCTCAATATTTTTCAGCCGCCGGACCCCGAAGGGTTCAACTACGTGCTGGGCTCAGGGTGCGACATGCCATTTTCAGACAAGTCATTTGATTTGGCTTTTTCGAATTCCGCCATTGAGCATGTGGGCAGCGAGGAAAACCAATTCAGGTTTGCCAGTGAGATGATGCGCGTCGGGAAAAGAATTTATTGCCAGACTCCCAGCCGGCTCTTTCCCGTTGATCCGCATCTGACCACACCGTTTCTCCATTGGCTGCCGATTGCCTGGCTCAAGCCCCGATTTCTCCGCTACTTCACCCTGAACGGCTGGCTGTTGAAGAAGCCGTACAAGTATGACGTGACATGGATCTCCCGGCGGAAGCTGGAGAAGATGTTCCCGGGCTGCAAGATCAAGACAGAAAGATTCCTGCTATTGCCAAAATCGTTTATTGTCACCAACTGAAAAGTTTGCCCGAAGGCGACTCTATAGCGGTCGACCGCAACGCCCTGATCTGCTGCACTCGTGGTGCAAGTAACTATTGTTCGCTTAAGCGAGCGCGTATGTTATAAGTTCTGGTCGCATAAAGGAACGTATGAAAATAGCAGTGATCGGGTCTGGATACGTAGGCTTGGTGGCCGCTGCGTGCTTCGCGGAAATCGGACACGAAGTAATCTGTGCTGACAATGATCTCCAGAAGATCGCTGCATTAATCGCCGGTACGCTTCCCATCCATGAGAAATTCCTTCCTGAACTGGTGCAGCGGCATTGCGGAAACCGACTCACCTTTACTACTTCAACCCGGGATGCAGTACGGGCCAGCAGGGTGGTTTTCATTGCTGTAGGCACGCCATCCACCGAAGACGGCAACGCCGATCTTTCCTATGTGGAAGGTGTTGCCCGCGAAATTGCCGCGTCCATTGACGACTTCAAGATTGTGGTGGAAAAGAGCACGGTGCCGGTCTATACCAACGAGTGGATCCATCGCACCATGGCGTTACACGGCGCGCCTGAAGGCCATTTTGAAGTGGTATCCAACCCTGAGTTTCTGAGGGAAGGCACTGCAGTATGCGATTTTCTTTATCCTGACCGCATTGTGATCGGATGCCGCTCAGAAGCTGCGGCGGCGATCATGCGGGAGATTTATGCGCCCATTCTCGATGGAACGTATGCGGGTCAGCCATGCGGGATTCCTCGCCCGAAGTTCGGAGCGGCGGCGCCGCAGCTGATCCGGACCAGCGCGCGGAGCGCGGAACTGATTAAGCACGCCTCCAACGCTTTTCTGGCGATGAAAATATCTTTCATCAACGCAGTGGCCTCCATCTGCGAATCAGTGGATGCGGATATCGAAGATGTGTCACAGGGCATAGGCGCTGATGCGCGGATTGGTTCCCGCTTCCTGCGCGCCGGTCTTGGCTATGGCGGCTCCTGCTTTCCCAAGGATGTTTCCGCATTCAAGCTTGTTGCCCGGGAAAACGGTTACGAATTTGGACTGCTGGACGAAGTGACGAGGATCAATAACGAGCAGCGCCGGCGGTTTCTGCAGAAAGTTGCAGCTGCTTTGGGGATTCTCAAGGGAAAGCGGCTTGGCGTGTTAGGGCTGTCTTTCAAGGGTGGCACTGACGATATCCGGGAA
>JBAIYI010000860.1:0-4682 GCA_037915955.1 Terriglobales bacterium | reverse complement strand
GGCAATCGATCAGGCCGGGAATCACGACTTTGCCTTTGCAATCGAATTCCAGCACTTTCCTGCGGTTCTTCTTGAACCAGGAATTGCGCAGCATTTCGCGCTGGGGCCCAACGGCAATGATCTTTCCTCCACCGCAAAGCACGGCAGCATCTTCCAACAAGCCAACATCGTTCAGTGCGCTGCCGCGCCGTGGAGCAGGGCCGCCCCGCAAAGTGAGCAACTGGCCGATGTTGGCCAGGAGCGTGTAGCTCGGCGCGTTTTTAGATTGTTTCTTTATGCCTCACCAGCTGATCAGGAGCTAATAAGGTTTTAGCACAGTCCTCTTCAAGGTGCGCTCTTCGCGGCGCCCACCGACTGCAAAATCTTCTGAAACGCCGGGTCCTGGGATAGGGGAGCAAGTTCGGGATCCTTGGTAAGGCTGTCGGGCGATTTGATTCCTCTCCTGGCTGCTTCCTCCAGCGCCTTCAATGCCGCCTTGTTATTGCCCATGCGTACCCTGGCTTCGGCCAGAAGCAGCAGCGGCCAGCTCTGGTCCGGCGCCACTTCCGCCATGACTTCAAAGTAGTCTGCTGCATGCGGAAATTCGTTGCTGCGGAATTCTCGCTGCCCGTCTTCGATGCCCTCAACATACAGCCCATTCAGAGCGCGCACGTAGACAAGATGGTTCCGTGAATCGGATTTTGCCTGCCGTCGCAGGTCAGAAAACTCAGAAATAAGCCGCTGTTTCGCAACGCTCATTTGTTCCGGCGCAATCTGTCCCAGTTGCGCGATCTCCGCGCTGGCGGTTGCGGTCAGGGAATTCTGCTTTTCGATCTGCTGATCTTCTTCGCGCCGGGCTTGTTTCAGCGTCTTCGATTTCTTGAGCGACTCCATCTCATCCTGAAATCCGCCGACCTCCACCAGCCCCTTAAAGTCGTGGACCAACGATCTCAACGCATAAAACTGTGCGAGACCGTCCCCAACCTGCTGCGCCTGCGCGGCTTCTGCAATTGTCTTGTCGAGTTGCTGCCGAATGAATTGAGGATCCGGCTTCTCCTTGCCGGCCTGCATGGCCTTTAATTCGAGCCACTCAACTGCACCTTCCGCCACTTCGGGCGGCGCCCACTGGTGCGGACCGGAATAGATCTTCACCTTGAATTCGGCGCCGTGCTCTTCCTTCTTGTCGCGCAGAGCCATGATCTCCGGATAGTTGAAATCCGCATCGCCCACCACAGCGTAGTAGAGGAAATGATCGTTGGACTTTGGCCCTTCCTTTGTAGGATAGCCCGCCCCCTCAGCAATAACGCCGGCAATGGAGCATGTATAGCAGTACAGCGCGACCGAAGTTGCGAAGCGCGCAGCGCCGGAAAGCCCGGTGGTATAGACGCGCTCCTTATTGATGGCCAGCCTGCGGTGCGTGTCTTCCCAGATCGCCTGGGCAGCCGCCGTCTCAAGGGCTGCCGGGCCATTCTTCGCGTTGTTGGATCCGGCAACAATGTAGCCGTACTTTTCGGCCGCTTGTTTAAAGAGTTCCACTGGAACTTTGCCGCGAGCGAAAGGATCAAAGGCGTAAATGATGGGCCAGTGACGATCGGGAGAGTAGTTTGACGGCAGGTAGAGCGCGTAACTCTGAGTTGGATCGCCTACGCACGAGACACTATCAATGACCGAGCCACGAGCCGCCATTGGATCGAAACCGGTGACACCTTGAGCGGCGCAGAAACTCGAGACGGCGACGACAAACGTCAGGGCAAATTTTAGAGGGCAGCCGGCGCTTCTTTCAGCACGTGCATTCTTTACCAATGCATTCCTCGCTTCGGTTTTATTCGTGCATCGGAATCTTCACACCCTTTTTAGACGCGAACTCCGCCGCTTCGTTATAACCAGCATCCACGTGCCTGGCCACTCCGATCCCGGGATCATTGGTCAGCACTCGCTCAATGCGTTTGGCCATTGCCTCAGTGCCATCAGCGACGGTTACCTGACCGGCATGCAGGGAATAGCCGATGCCTACGCCGCCACCGTTGTGGATGGAAACCCAGCTCGCTCCGCTTGCCGTGTTGAGCAGAGCGTTGAGCAATGGCCAGTCAGCCACAGCATCGGATCCGTCCTTCATGGCTTCCGTCTCACGGTAGGGCGATGCTACGGAACCACAATCCAGATGATCACGCCCGATCACAATTGGCGCCTTGATCTTGCCCTTCTTCACCAAGTCGTTCATCGCCAGCCCGAACTGTGCGCGCTCGCCATAGCCCAGCCAGCAAATTCGCGCCGGCAGGCCCTGAAATTTGATCCGCTTGCGCGCCAGATTGATCCAGCGATCGAGAATGCGGTTCTGCGGGAACATCTCCAGCACCAGATCGTCGGTCACCGCGATGTCCGCGGGATCGCCCGACAGCGCAACCCAGCGGAACGGACCGCGGCCTTCACAGAACAGCGGCCGAATATATGCGGGCACGAAACCGGGGAAATCATAGGCATTCTTCACTCCGCGCTGGAAGGCAAATGTACGGATGTTATTGCCGTAATCAAATGTCACGCTGCCCATCTTTTGCAGGCGCAGCATGCCTTCCACGTGGCGAGCCATGGCATCCAGCGACTTCTCGAGATAGCCTTTGGGATCAGCCTGCCGCAGTTCGAGAGCCTGCTCAAGACTCATGCCGTTGGGCACGTAGCCGTTCAGGGGATCGTGCGCAGAGGTCTGGTCTGTGAGGATATCGGGCAGAACGCCACGTTCGGCAAGTTCCGGGATCACGTCCGCGCAGTTGCCGATCAGCCCAACGGAGATTGCTTCCTTCTTGCGAATCGAATTCTTGAGAATGCGCAGCGCTTCATCCAGCGTGTTGACCATGAAATCGCAATAACCGGTCTTCAGGCGTTTTTTGATGCGCTCGGCATCCACGTCAATACCCAGAAAGCACGCGCCTGCCATGGTCGCCGCCAGCGGCTGAGCCCCACCCATGCCGCCCATTCCGCCGCTCACGATCAGCTTGCCTGCCAGATCGCCGCCCATGTGCTTTTCGGCTGCGGCCGCAAACGTCTCAAACGTACCCTGGATGATTCCCTGCGAGCCGATGTAAATCCACGAACCGGCGGTCATCTGCCCGTACATCATCAACCCGGCCCGCTCCAGTTCGTTGAACTTCTCCCAGTTGGACCAGTGCCCCACCAGGTTGGAGTTAGCGATGAGTACTCGCGGCGCGTATTCATGGGTACGGAAGATTCCTACCGGCTTGCCGGACTGCACCAGCAGCGTCTCGTCATTGTCCAGAGACTTCAGCGAGCTCAGGATCGCCTCCAGACATTGCTGGTTGCGCGCCGCTTTGCCGGTACCGCCATAGACCACAAGGTCGCGCGGTCGCTCGCCAACCTCTTCATCAAGGTTATTCATGAGCATGCGCATTGCGGCCTCCTGGGGCCAGCCCTTACAGGAGATTTCTGTGCCGCGTGGAGCTTTTAGAGGAGGGACATGCGAGGTAAGGATTTCCGTCTCAACAGGCATGAAGAAATGGTAGCAGAACCGCGCCGGGGTGGTTGAGGCACGAAAGGCTTCACAATCTTCCAGCGAACGCTACCAGCTGTTGTAAGCCGTGCCTTCGCTGCTCATCAGGTTTGACCCGCTGTGTACGTCGCTGATGCCCGGCTGCGTCTGGTCAATCGCCGTGATGCTGTCTTCCTGTGACACCTGCCAGGAATCTTTCTGGTGCGTGAAGGGATCTTCAGGGATCACGCGCATGTAGCCAGCCTGAACCAGGTCATCCAGGTTTTGCGGAGCCTTCCCCTTGTCCTGCGTGTACTGGTCGATGGCATCGCGCATGGTGCGCAGGTCCTGCTTGAGCGCCGCCTCGTGCGCATGGATTACGTGCATCTTGTAGACCGGCACGGCCACGCCCGCCAGGATTCCGATGATGGCAATCACAATGATGAGTTCAATCAGCGTAAAGCCACGCATGTTGCACCGGGATCTTAGAAGCTTGTTCATAAGCCGTTACCAGTCCTTGTATTTCGTGCCATTCAGCGCAGTCTGGTCAGACTTGCTGTACACATCGAAAACGTTTTGTCCGCCCCAGGAATCCGAGCCTGGGTCGTCCTGCATGGACCGCAAGCCCCAGTCCTGCTTGCCGGTCATCGGATCAATCGGAATCCGGCGCAAGAACCGCAGCTTCTTGCCACCCGCGATCTCCACGCCATTCACCAGCGTGTCCAGGTCCGGCGGATAACCCTCGCTTCCCAGCTTCTGCTGGAAGGCATTCTTATCCGCCGCGTCCTTGTAGCGGTCGATTGCGCTACGCATCTCCCAAAGGTCCCGGCGCAGTTCAACTTCACGGCCACGCTTCACACTTACCCTGACCACAGGCACGGCAGTGGCCATCAAAATGAGCAGGATGGTGATAACAACAATCATCTCCATCAGCGTGAAACCACGCTCGCCGAACCCGCTCTTGCACAACTTTCCTTTGAGATACATCTCTTACTAGTTTACCGTTACCGCGGCCTGCGAACCCAGCACCTCAAGCGGCTGGTTCTGGCTGTTTCGGGCGCCGGGAACCGTGATTGATACGCTTCCTGTGCCTTTGGTCTTTGCTGTGAATACCAGGCTGAAGACCGTACCTTCGCCCGTGACTCCGCTGCTTCCCGGAGGACGCTGCGCCGTCACCTGCAGCTTCCCTGCCGAAGGATCATCACGGTGGACCAGCGCGACC
>JBAIYI010000578.1:0-9360 GCA_037915955.1 Terriglobales bacterium | reverse complement strand
GTTAGCTATGCTTGGCACAAAGAAGCTGATTGCCTTCATTCCCACCAAAGATGCTGGAAAGTCCCGCAAATTCTACGAAGAACAACTTGGGCTTAAGTTCTTGAGTGACGATCAGTTCGCAATCGTGATGGAGGCGAATGGCATCATGTTGCGGATCGTACGCCTCCAGGACTTCACTCCTCAAACCTTCACTGTGCTGGGATGGGATGTTAAGAACATCGAAGAATCTGTTGCTGGGCTCAGCAGCAGAGGACTGAAGTTCGAGCGCTTTCCCGGCTTGCAGCAAGACGCTCTCGGGATCTGGCAGGCGCCCGGCGGAGCCAAAGTGGCATGGTTTAAGGATCCGGACGGGAACGTTCTCTCACTCTCGCAGCACGGCTGAGCAGCAGTTAAATTGCATGCGGGATCGCTCGCCACGATTGCGCGCGGGGCACGCTGCGGGGATCAAGTATTTCAGCATAGAAAGCCGCGTAGCTCTGCGCCATCCGCGCGCTGGAGAAATTGGCGCGGGCATGGCGAACGCAACACAGCGGGCTAATGCGGTCCAGGTCCCTTATCGCGCGGGCAGCCTCTTCCACGCTATCTACCAGATACCCAGTCACTCCCTGTCTCACCAGTTCCGGCAGGGCGCCGCGGCGGAATGCAATCACCGGCGTTCCACTGGCGGCGGCTTCCATCGCGACCAGAGAGCTCGTTTCATCCACCTGGCTGGTCACAAGCAAGGCCCTGGCTTCCCGCAGCAATGAGCGCTTCTCTTCCAGCGACGGCGAATCAATGAAACGCGCTTCACTCGCCCGTCGCAACTCGGGCAGCACTCTCTCGCGGAAGAACTTCTGGTGGTAAGACAATGGATACACCTGGCCTGCCAAAGTGATCGGCTCCCCGGCGAGCCGCGCGATCTCAAGCGCCAGATGTGGCCCTTTCTCCTCACAAACGCGCCCCAGCCACAGCAGCCCAGTACGCGGACCGTAGTTCGGATGAAAGCGATCAAGAGCCACTCCGTTCGGAGCCACACCCATCAGAGAATTCAGATCGGCAAAACTCTGCGCCTGCGACTCAGAGACACAATTGAACCGGGCGTTCTCTGGAATGTGGCTGAAGAGCTCGCGAGAATAGAAGCCACGCGGCAAGTGCAGAGTAGCCAGGAATGGGGTATCCAGTTCGGCCGCATGGCGCCAGAAGCTGCCGCTCATGTCATGAACCAGGTCAAAAGCCCGCCCTTCGCGCGCGCGCTGCCGGACAAAACTGATGATGGCATCCTGGTGCTCGCGGTTGCGGCGATCATAGTCATCTGGCCGGCTGCAAGGTGCTCCTGTCGCGAACAATTCGCCGGAGACTCGCGACCCCGAAGAAGCCGCCACCGTGGTTCGGGTGCCACGGAGTGAGAGTTCCCGCTCCAGGTTCCACAACACCTGCTCTGCCCCGCCGGCGCTCTCGTCGGAAACCGTGAGCAGCGGATAGGAGACGAACAACACCCGCCTGGGATTTTCGGCCATGTCCTCTGATTGGAGCGGAAAAGGACAGCTCGGGTTTTCTCACCCGGCGGTAAGGGCAGAGTTTTCGCTCAACAACTCGGCAAAGGCGTCAGAGACCTGCTGCCCGGTCATGGGCCACTGCCACAGTTCGTAATTCAGCTTCCACGGAAATGGCGGATGAGTGAAGTCGTAATTGGCGATAGGCCGAAACTGCTCGGTCTCCGGACGAAAACCGTCAAGCACCAACTTTTGCGACCGATAGCTGTGAAACATGGCAATTTTCTTTTCCAGCATCTCGCCTTCGATTGTGATCTGTTGCTCGCTTCCGGTGACTTGATGAAACGTCTGAATTACCCCGCTGCCCTCGGCATCGCGATGATAGAGCGGCGCCTCCCAGACGGGCAGGCCGGTTTTCTGCCCACACAGGTGGGTCAGGAAGCATGCGGCATCATGGTCAGGATGACCGCCTTCGTAGGCCAAGGTCAGCAGACAATCCGTGTTGTTGCGCGCGAGCACGCGTTGCATCCGGGTAAACGCCATGGGCAAACAACGGAAAAGTTCCTGATCCGCAATGCCCTCCGCCACCAGATCCGAGAGGAACATGGCTTCCGCGCCCACGGATGAGAGCGCCGTCACCGCTTCCTGCCGCCGGACAGCCGCGTAGGCTTCGCGCGAACCGTAATCCTTCCAGAAGTATTCATCACGCGGTGCACCATCGGTCGTGAAAAGGACTGTGGCCTCGCGCATCTGCTGCATCAGGCCACCGCAGCCAATGACCTCATCATCAGGATGGGCGACCACGATCAGGGTCTTGCCCAGCAACGGTTCCAGGTTCCGCATCAGCTACTGAGATGCAGACTTCCCGAAAAGCGGCACGGGCGTGGACTAACACGCCAGGTGCTTTGCGGTGAAACGCCGCACATATATACTCGCCCGCAATGCACAAACTTCAGGCTGACATAGAAAAGTACTATGCCGAAGGCACGGCCGACCCACAGGCTGCTGCCGCCGCCCGCCGGGTCTTTCAGGCCTTCCGCGAAGCGCTCACCAAGGGAGAAATTCGTGCAGCACAACGCGAAGCCACGCAATGGGTGGTAAATCCGTGGGTCAAAAAAGGCATTCTGCTGGGCTTCCGGCTTGGAGAATTGGAGCAGATGGACGGCGCCGGTGCTCTCTCCTTCGTGGACAAGAGCACCTTTCCCGCTCGACGGTTTTCGATCGAAGACAAGATTCGTGTGGTGCCGGGCGGTTCGTCGGTCCGACAGGGGGCCTATCTGGCCCCCGGCGTGATCTGCATGCCTCCCATGTACGTGAACGTGGGAGCATATGTGGACGAAGGCACACTGATTGATTCCCACGCTCTGGTGGGCTCTTGTGCCCAGATTGGTAAGCGAGTGCATCTCAGCGCGGCCGCCCAGATCGGCGGCGTTCTAGAGCCGGTGAATGCTTCCCCTGTGATTGTTGAAGACGATGTACTCGTGGGCGGCAACTGTGGAGTTTATGAAGGGACTCAGGTGCTGCGCGGTGCTGTCCTGGGTGCGGGCACGATTCTCACGCGCGCCACGCCGGTTTATGACGTTGTGCGTGAGCAGGTTTACCGCGCCTCATCTGAAGGTCTGCTGGTGATCCCCGAAAATGCGGTCGTAGTCCCGGGTTCACGCATGGTCAGCAAGGGCAAAGGTAAGGACTGGGGGCTCTCTCTGTACACGCCGGTGATTGTGAAATACCGCGACGAGAAAACACAAAGCTCGGTCGAACTTGAGGACCTGCTGCGGTGACAAACGACGGCAACATCAAGATCGGAATGCAGGGCAACACGGAGAAAAACAACGCGGTGAATCGCGCTCGGTTGCAGAACTGGTTATTGGCTGCTTTCCTGGTTTTGGCCGGAATCGCTGCCTTGCTATGGGCTTTCAGCTATTACACGCATCGCGACCTGAACCCTTCTCTGCTACTCACCTTCTGGCGGCTGGCGGTGATCGGCTTCTGCGGATACGCGCTACTCCGGCGCTCGCTCACTGCATGGATCATCGCTGGCATGCTGCTGGGCGCCGAGATCGGCCATGACTTCCCTTCCGCCGCGCGCAACCTTCAGGTGCTTAGCACAATCTTTTTGCGGCTGATCAAGACCATTGTTGCGCCACTGATCTTCGGCACACTGGTGGTCGGCATCGCCGGCCATGCTGACCTCAAGCAGGTCGGGCGCATGGGCGTGAAGGCGCTGATCTACTTTGAAGTCATCACTACGCTGGCGCTGCTGATCGGTCTGGCCGCCGCAAACCTGTCGCACGCGGGAGCAGGCGTGCAGAAGAAAGCAGAAACCACCGCAGCTCAGGCCCCGGCGGCTCCTCCCGCGCAACCGCAAAAAGGAACTGACATCATCCTGCACGCATTTCCGGAGAACATAGCAAAAGCGGTTGCTGAGGGTCAGGTGCTCCAGGTAGTGGTATTTAGCATCATCTTTGCCATCGCCCTGGCGCTGCTGAGCGAAGAGAAGCGCCGCCCGATGATCCTCTTTTGCGAGAGCCTCTCGGAGGTCATGTTCAAATTCACCAACATCGTCATGATGTTCGCGCCGTTCGCTGTGCTGGGCGCAATGGCTGCGACGGTCGGCAGCATGGGATTTGAAGTCCTGAAAAGCCTGCTCCATCTGCTTGCGACCCTCTATGCTGCACTTTTCGTGTTCTTGCTATTTGTGCTTGTTCCGGTAGCTTTGCTTGCGCGGCTGCCGCTGAAAAAGTTCTTCCGCGCGGTCGCCGAGCCGGTCTCCATCGCATTCGCCACGGCGAGTTCTGAGGCTGCCCTGCCGCGCGCCATGGAGTCGATGGAGGCTTTCGGGGTGCCGCGCCAGATTGTCGCCTTCGTCATGCCCACCGGCTATAGCTTCAATCTGGATGGAAGCACGTTGTACCTGTCTATGGCTGCTTTGTTCGTGGCGCAAGCAGCTGGAATTCATCTCAGCATCGGCCAACAGGTGGCCATGATGCTCACGCTCATGCTCACGAGCAAGGGAGTCGCCGGGGTGCCAAGAGCGATGCTCGTCATCCTCTCCGGCACGGTAGATTCGTTTCAGCTGCCCATGTGGCCAGTGCTCATTCTTCTCGGCATCGATCAGCTCATGGACATGGCGCGCACAGCCACAAATGTTCTTGGCAACTGCATGGCCACTGCCGTGGTAGCGCGATGGGAAGGGGCATTGGGGAAAGGCGCGGCCGCGCCTACGGTGCTGGACGCGGTCGTCGACTGAGGTTTTAACCCTCGTTAGCTCCGCCAGTTCATTCGGACGAAAGCGCTTTTATTCTTCTCTTAGTTTCCCCGGGCGTTGCTATAATTCCGGCTCGCAATAGACCGCCAATGACAGATGTGGCAGTTCGCTTGTGCCGCGGCTGGGCGGAGACAGGAGAAAAGCATGAAAAAGCACCTATTGGGCTTCCTCTCGATCGTGGCGCTTGCTGGCCTGATTGCAACGGCACATAGTCAGGTTTTGAAGGGCAGTGACAACGCTGCGAAAACCAAGACTAAGGCCAAATCGACCGCCCAAACAAAAACTGCGACCGGCACCGCCAAGACCAACGCTGCCGCTACCAGTTCAACTCAATCCAATGTGACCGGCCAGAACACCGCAGTCCCAGCCAGCAGCAAAGCGAAGGCACCGAATAGCAGGCCGGCGGCGGACAAGCCAAAGCAGGCAACAAAAGCTCAGGAAACGCCTAAAAGGTAGCCTGTTCAGTCCATAGAATAGTGGTGTGAGCGTGGGCCCACGGCAAAATGCCCGGCCCCCGCACGCATGCACGGAGTCCCGCTGCTGCCAAGCCCCAATCCGCTGGAAGGCATGGGTATTCTCTGTTTCTCTGATAGCATCTGATTGGGATTATGCCTGCGGGTAAACTGCATCTGGTTCCCCTGGGCGGCCTGGGCGAGTTCGGAATGAACTGCATGGCCGTTCGCTGGGGAGAAGACATTATTGTGATTGACGCCGGACTCATGTTCCCCGAGTCCGAGTTGCTGGGCGTGGACATCGTTGTCCCGGACATCACCTATCTGATCCAGAACCGCGAGAAGGTACGCGGCATCGTGCTGACTCACGGGCATGAAGACCACATCGGCGCGCTTCCCTGGGTGCTGAATGAGCTCAATGTCCCGGTGTACGGGACCGAGTTCACGCTGGCGCTGGTGGAAAACAAACTGGACGAGCACGAACTGCTGGATGACGCCGACCTTCGCGAGATCCGGGCCGGCAATCGGTTCACCATCGGACCGTTTACCATCAACCCGATTCAGGTCACCCATAGTCTGGTGGATTGTGTAGCTCTGGCCATCCATACGCCGATCGGGGTAGTGATCCACACCGGCGATTTCAAAGTCGATCCCACGCCAACCGACAACCGGCTTTTTGACCTGCACACTTTTGCCGAATATGGAAAAGATGGAGACGTGCTGGCGCTGCTCCAGGATTCCACGAACGCGGAACGCCGTGGCTACACGCCGAGCGAACGCGCCGTGCGCGGACGCTTCGATGAAATCTTTTCCCGCACCGAGCGCAGGCTTTTCATTTCGTGCTTTTCATCGTCCATCCATCGCATCAAGCTTGCGCTGGAGATGGCACGTGAATATCGCCGCAAGGTAGCGTTGGTGGGCCGCTCCATGTCAGAGGCGGCAGAAATCGCCATGGACCTGGGCTATTTCGATGTGCCCGAAGGCCTGCTGATCCATCCCGGTCAGATTAAGGATTATCCGCCGCAGCAGGTCTGCGTCATGATAAGCGGCACGCAGGGTGAGCCCATGTCAGCGCTCTCGCGCGCCGCGGTCGACAATCACAAGCACGCGCGCATTGAACGCGGAGATACGGTAGTGCTCTCCTCGCGCATCATCCCCGGTAATGAAAAAGGCATTTACCGGATGATCGATCATCTCTTCCGGCGCGAAGCCAACGTCATCTATGATGACGGCTCGAATCCTCCCGTTCACGTGAGCGGTCACGGCAGTCAGGAAGAGCTCAAGCTGATCATGAACCTGGTCAAGCCAAAATATTTCATCCCCATCCATGGTGAATACCGGCAGTTGCGCATCCATGCCGATCTCGCTCGCTCCATGCACGGCGCAGTCGGGCAGGTGCTCATGATGGAGAGCGGCGACGTGATGGAGTTTGATGAGCTCGGCGCGCGCAAAGTCGAGAAAGTCGCGGTCGGACGCATCTGCATTGATTCCGGTTCACGTGGCGATGTGGTGGAAGACCTCATCATCAAGGATCGCCGCCATCTCAGCGAAGACGGGTTCGTCCTTCCCATCATCGCCATTAACAAGCTGACCGGCACCGTGGAATCGATTCCGGAGATCGTCATGCGTGGCTTTGCGGCCGGGGGAGAAAACGGCTTTGTGGACGACGCGCGCCGCGTTGTCGCCACAACTCTCGATAATTCCACTGCGGAAGAGAAGGCAGACTATGGCGTGATCAAAGAGAAAATCCGCGCCGACCTCAAGCGATACATCGTAAAGACCACCTCACGGCGGCCTCTGATCATGCCGGTAATCCTGGAGATCTAGTGACCCAGGCACGCTCCCGGAAGATCACTTGGTCTGTAGTCGCTCTCCTGATTGTTGTATCTCTGCTGACTTCCATCCGGATTTCAGGCGCCGGAGAACTCCGCGCAATGTCTGTCCTGTTGCGCTTCTCGAATCCAAACGCAAGTGGACTGGCGGCAAGCTTCGCTGCTCATCCGGTGCGCGAGGCCGAAACGATCGCGCAGACCGGCGTCGGTGTAATCAGAGTTCGGACCTACACTCCCTCTGACGTCGCAGGCGCTCCCGGCATGCTGCTACTGCACGGCGTCCACCATCTCGGCATGCACGACCCGCGCATGGTAAACCTGGCGCGCGCTATGGCCGCGGCCGGTTTCGTGGTCGCCACGCCGGAACTGCACGACCTCACCGAATATCACGTCACGCCGGAAACAGTGAATGCCATTGGCCAGTCAGCAATCTGGTTTAACCAGCAGACACATCATCCAGTGGGCGTAGTCGCGCTCAGCTTTGCTGGAGGCCTGGCGCTCATGGCCGCCGCGCGCCCTGAATACGCCGATAAGATGGGCTTTGTTCTCGCCGTGGGAGCACACGACGACATGGCACGCGTGGCTCGATTTTTCGCCAGCAACGTCATGGAACAGCCCGACGGCACCGGGGTTCCCTTCCGCGCCCACGAGTACGGAGTGCTGATCCTGGCATATTCGCATCTGGAAGACTTCTTCACCTCCAGCGACGTGCCAGTCGCCCGCGAATCCTTGCGCCAGAAGCTCTGGGAGGTCCCCAATCCTGCACTTGGGGCGGCGGCCCTGAGCCCTGCCGGAGCAGGAGAGATGAACCTGCTGGTACAGCATCGCGAGCAACTGGAAAAAGCCTTTCTGGAAGAAGTAGAGCGACATCGCGCCGAAATGGCTGAAGTTTCGCCAGCCGGACGGCTGAAATCGCTCACCGTGCCTGTTTATCTGCTGCACGGCGCGGGCGACAACATCATTCCTCCCGCGGAATCGGAGTGGCTGGCAAGAGAGGTCCCCAAAGCCGACTTGCGCGGAGTGCTGATCAGCCGCGCACTCTCTCACGTGGATGTACAGGGCAAGGTCTCCTTCGGCGACGAATGGAAGCTGATCCGGTTCATGGGACGAGTGCTGGATGAAGAGTCATCGCTGGCGAAACGTTAATAGGTAGAAATAAAAAGAGGCGCCCGGAAGCGCCTCCTCGAGTTGCTAGTTTGACTGCAACTTCGCTGCGCGATCTACGACCAGAAATTCCCTGGGTGTGGTTTGCGGATCAAATCTCAAGCCCAGTTGCTCCTCAAGTGCGGTGACCGTCTGCGCCACCGTTTCTGAATCCAGCTTCCCGCCATCCTTCGGCGGGGGCGGCAAGGAAGCTTTGAAATCGTACTCACCGGTTAGCCCCGTGCGGTCCACCAGAGGACGATCCAGCCGGACTGCGAGGACAGATGGCAGATCGCTGACCTGAACGGCCTGACCCCACAGCACGTTTTTCAAGATTGCAAGCCGGTGCGGACCCGCGGGATAACCGTCCAGGCCTTTAAGTCCATCCGCATAGTCATCGCCGGGTTTTGCCGCTTGCATCTTGGGTCCGTTCTTCGCGACCACCAGCGCGTATACAGGAACATCTTTCATTTCCCGGTGCAGAGCGACGTTGAACTTCTCAGCCAATAGCGCTTGAAGAGCAAGCCTGCGCGAATCCGCCTGCCCGGGCCCGAGCTCGTTCACTGGTGGCCCGCTAAAGGTCACCACCACGTCGTATCGGTCAGAGTCGAGTATCTCCGGATCGCCGGTTACCTGATATGCCTCCGCTTTATAAGCATGGCGAATCAATATTCTGAGCGTCACGTTGCTTGCCTTGAATTCGTTGGGACCGAACGTTACCGCAACTCCCTTTCCCGGAGGGTTGCTGACGACTTTGAACGGAGGCATGACTTCGCCCGTTGTGTTGAGCTTGATGGAAACCGACTTAATGCCCGGCACCGCAGTGTTAGCAGCTACAGCGCTGGACTGAGCGCGCGTCTGAGCAGGCTGGAGCAGGCCGGTAGCAACCGGCGTGATGATGGCTGCTGCGCCGGCCGCGGCGAGCAGGACTTTTTTGGCGGCTCCGAGTTTGTTAGCAATCTTTTCGTTCATGATGCTGGCAATCCTTTTCCTGAGGTCAGCCCCGGTGACCCCGGCCACGCAGGCCAGAGACGAGCCAAGACAGAACTCACATATCTTCAAAATACTTTCGGCATAAGCCTGAGGGTGATTTCCCATGAGCAGAACTTCTTCGTCGCAGGCGCGCTCCCGTTCCTCCAGAAGGCGGCCCCCCATCCACCACACCAGCGGGTGAAACCAGAAGACGGCCTCCA
>JBAIYI010000549.1:0-4764 GCA_037915955.1 Terriglobales bacterium | reverse complement strand
GATCCTGTTGCTTTCGGCATGGCTCCCATGGTGTTGTTTGCGATTGCCTTGTTAGCTTCGTACCTGCCGGCGAGGAGAGCAGCCAGCGTTTCTCCAATGGAAGCGTTGCGAGCAGAGTGAGGGAATTGCCAGGATTAGGAAATTGCCAGGATTGCCAAAATTGCCATGATTGATGATTGAACGGCCGAGGGGTTCAAAGCTACTCTCCAGTTTAGAAATCTCATCAGGGCAGAGATTGCGCAGGCAAGAGTGCCTGCGCTCCACCGACAAAGCCAGGTGCTCTCCGAAACTTCAATAGACGATCGCCACAACACAATCGCAATAAACAAGGCCCGCCGTAGTGGCGGGCCGAAGTGGCTTTCGAAGGAGAAACTACAGATAGCGCTCGCGAGAGATGTTCTCGGTTGAAGTTGGAATCGGTTGGACAGCTTCTTCGGTGACTTCGGGAAGCGGATGTTCCAGAGCGATTTTGAGCACCTGGTCCATATTTTCCACCGGGTGGACCTTCATGTTGTTGCGGATGTTTTCCGGAACTTCGGCCAGGTCTTTCTCATTCTCCTTGGGAATGATGGCTTCAGTGATGCCGGCCCGCAGCGCAGCAAGGAGTTTTTCTTTCAACCCACCGATGGGAAGGACCTTGCCACGAAGCGTGATCTCACCTGTCATGGCGACGTCGCGGCGCACGGGAATCTTGCTCAGTGCGCTGGAAATCGCGGTAGCCATGGTGATGCCGGCGGAAGGACCGTCTTTCGGGATGGCGCCTTCCGGCACATGGATGTGAATGTCGACATTGCGATAAAAATCTTTTGGCACGCCCAACCGCGCGGCGCGTGAGCGGACGTAAGACATGGCGGCCTGGGCGGACTCCTGCATCACCTCGCCGAGCTGGCCGGTAATGGTGAGTTTGCCCTTGCCTTCCACGATGGCAACTTCGGTCGAGAGGATCGAGCCGCCAACTTCGGTCCATGCCAGGCCGGTGACAAGGCCGACCTCGCTCTTCTCATGTGCCAGCGTATCGCGGAACTTGGCCACGCCAAGGAATTCTGCGACTGTCTGAGCGTTCACGGTGAGCGTGTACGCCTTGTCTTTCACCACCTTGCGAGCGACCTTGCGGCAGACGTTGCCAATTTCGCGCTCCAGGTTTCGGACACCTGCTTCACGAGTGTAAGACCGGATGATTTCTTTAATCCCGTCTTCCGTGAATTGAATCTGTTGCTCGGTCAGGCCGGTAGCCTCACGCTGCTTCCGAACCAGGAACTGCTTGGCGATCTCGACTTTCTCGAGTTCCGTGTAGCCGTGCAGCCGCAGGACTTCCATGCGGTCCTGAAGGGCAGCCGGAATACTGTGCAGAACGTTGGCGGTGGCGACGAAGAAGACCTGCGAAAGATCGTATTCCACGTCGAGATAATGATCCTGGAACATCCAGTTCTGCTCGGGGTCGAGAACTTCAAGCAGGGCCGCCGCGGGATCGCCGCGGAAGTCAGACGCCATTTTGTCCACTTCATCCAGCATGAAGACTGGGTTCTTGGTGCCGGCCTTCTTCATCATCTGGATGATCTGGCCGGGCAGAGCGCCGATATAAGTGCGGCGATGGCCACGGATCTCGGCTTCATCCCGAACGCCGCCCAGCGAGAGGCGGACAAACTTACGGCCGGTAGCTTTCGCGATCGACATACCCAGAGAGGTCTTGCCGACTCCCGGAGGTCCAACGAAGCAGAGGATGGAGCCTTTGGGATTCTTCACCAGCTGGCGGACAGCCAGGAACTCAAGGATGCGGTCCTTGATCTTCTCCAGGCCGTAATGATCGCCATTGAGAATCTTTTCCGCGTGCTCGATGTTGCGAATCTCTTTCGACTTCTTCTTCCACGGCACGGCCAGCAGCCAATCCAGATAATTGCGTGAGACTGTGGACTCAGCCGACATCGGCGGCATGGCCTCAAGCTTCTTCAGCTCGGTGATGGCCTTTTCCTGAACGTCCTTGGGCATCCCGGCGGATTCGATCTTTTTCTTGAGCTCGTCAAATTCGCTCTTCTCGCCGCGGCCCAGTTCTTTCTGGATGGCCTTGATCTTCTCGTTGAGGTAGTACTCTTTCTGGGCCCGCTCCATCTGGCGCTTTACGCGCGTCTGGATGGTGCGATCCATGTTCAGCTTTTCGATCTCGATGTCGAGCACGTCGGCAATGCGGTTCAGCCTCTCGACGGGGTCAAAGATTTCCAGTAGCTCCTGCTTTTCTTCAATCGAGAGCTGCAAGTTCTGCGCGATGGTGTCACTCAGCTTGGCTGGGTCATTCATCCCGGTGATAATCACGGGTTCCAGATTCAGTGACTGGCAGAGTTTTACGTACTGGTCGAAAAGGTTGTGCACCCGCTGCAGGGCCGTTTCCAGGACCGGCGTGCTCTCCGTGGAGTACTTCACAGTGCGAACGGTGGCCTCAAAATAGCCTTCATTGTTCTTGAGATCAAGGATCTTGCCGCGCTCCACGCCTTCCACCAGAACCTTGATATTGCCGTCGGGCAGCTTGAGGTTCTGAACGATATTGGCGATGGTGCCGACCTGATAGATCTCGTGGGGCTTCGGCTCGTCAACGCTCGCGTCGTGCTGGGTGGCCAGAAAGATCTTGCGGTCTGAAGCCAGGGCCTCTTCCAGAGCGCGCACGCTGGATTCTCGGCCCACGATAAAGGGGGTCATCATAAAAGGGAAGATGACCACGTCGCGAATGGGCATCATGGGAAGCCGGCGTGTTTCGAATTTTTCCTTGTTTTGGGTCACTGATCTGCCTTCTGCCCGCCTCGGGTTATGGTTTTACCCGGAGAACGTGCTGTACTCCAAGAATATCATGCGGAGCAACTGTTTTTAATCGCAGAGTTCTGTGCATTACGGGAAAGAGTTAGCAGAATCAGTACTTTCCAAGGGCGAACGACTAAAGTTTTTCGCCTAGAGCCATCATTTGGAAAGCGGCAGTCCTAATTGCTGCCCTTCAGCCGATTTGCCCTCCTTCAGGGCCTGCATCTGGGCGATGTAGCGCTGGCTGTCAAATTTCTTTGAGGTGCTGTTGAAGGACATGTAGCGGATCTGGCCGAATACAGGTCTGTCAAACCAGGGCCGGTCATGTTTGCCCACAATGGCCCATGCGATTCCGGCGTAGCCGTTGGGATCACGCCCATCGAGTTCGTACTTGTCATTCAGCTCGACTGCGGTGCGGAAAGCCTGGGCGGGAGTCTTGCTCCACTCCAGGATCTTCTTGGCCCAGTACATGCGCATGTAGTTGTGCATCCAGCCGGTGGCGGTCATCTGAATCTGACCTGCGTTCCAGAGCGGGTCGTGGGTTTCGGCGTTTTCGAGCTGAGACCGCGAGTAGGTTTTGCGTTCGTCGCCCGCGTGCTCGGCAAGTGACTTGTGCGCCCATGCGGGACCGCTCTCGAAATTGTCATAGTCGGGGTTAAAGCGGACGAAGTTGATGGCCAGTTCGCGCCGCACGATGAGTTGCTCGAGAAAAGCGTCTTTTGCGGCTTTGGGAGCGTCGGCTTTCTGAACCGCGATAGCCACCGTGTGCGGCCCGAGATGGCCGAAATGCAGGTAAGGCGAGAGATGGCTGGTGGCGTCAAGTTCAGGGCGGTTGCGATCTTTGACGTAGCCCGGCAAACCGTCGCGAACAAAGCTCTTGAGGTGCTTCAGACCCTCTTCTGTGCCGCCGGTAAAACGCGGTGAAGGACCAATAGAGCGATCAAGCGTCCAGTCCCGGGTGATGTCGAAGTCCGGCGGGAGCGATTGCATGCCCCTGGGCGCTTCCCACGAAAGCTTGGCTGAAGTGTTTCCCACAGGAGCCAGAAAATCGGGTAGCAAGCGATGGATGATGGGACGCGCGGTGTAGGCTCCGTACTGTTCCTTCATGAGAAGGTTCGAAGGCACAATCACGTCGGCATCAACGGTCCACAGTGGAAGCTTGCATTGTTTTGCGATCATCGCCCGCCAGCGACGGGGCTCGCGCATGGGATTCTCATCGCCCACCACCAGAGAAGGGCGGACCTCTTCGCAAAATTTGAGCAGATGATGATCGGGATAGCGGCGTAACACGAAGCCAATGCCACGATTGCGCAGCCGCTGCGCGATGGGGGCTATGCCTTGTTGCAGGAAGCGATAGTGCCGCAAATTGGCGTTGGGATAATAGGGCACCGGAGCCAGAAACACGACACACGGTTTTCCCAGAAGATTGGCGGCACGGACGGCGGTTTCAAGAGCAGGATTATCGAGTGCGCGCTGCGCCCGCTGCATCCAGTAGACAACGCAGGTGCCTTCAGGATCAGGATCTGCCTTGCGCATCACGGAGACGCGAGGATCAGAGGAGAGTCGAGCGAGGGACATTGCTTACGAGTATATAAGTCCGACGCAGCGGCCTGAATCGGGAGATCGGGTTGGACATCCCGAGCGGAACTCGCTCCGCTCGGGACCAGATAGAAAGCCTACTGCACTATATTCTTCCCGAACTTGAACGCCGGTCCAACGGAAACTCGCACGCTGTTGCGGCCGCCATTGAGGAGATTGTCGAACAGATTGACGTGTACAACATCCACGCCAATGCGCACAGCAAAGTGACGGCTGGCGTTCAGGTCAAGGCCGCCGCCGACGCCGTAAAAGGGCTTAAGGTCGCTCTGCTTGCCGCCAGGCGCCAGGTCCGCCACCACAATGGCCTGAACCGGGTTGGCTGGCTTCAGAGTGGCCAGTTCATGCATACCGCCGATCGCCGGCCGAACGAAGAATGTCACC
>JBAIYI010000627.1:0-7414 GCA_037915955.1 Terriglobales bacterium | reverse complement strand
TCGCCATCCCCGCCGTGATGATGTTCAACTACTTCACCGGCAAGGTGGAAGCGTTCGACGTGGAAATGGACAACTCCTCCAGCGAATTGGTGGACTACTTCCTGAAGCGCAGCAACGCCGTTCGGCGGTAGCCGCGGGAGGAAACCATGGCAATCAACGTCCGAAACGAAGGCGCCAAGGTCAACTCAAACATCAACGTCACGCCCATGGTGGACGTGATGCTGGTGCTGCTGATCATCTTCATGGTGATCACGCCCATGCTGCAGCGTGGGCAATCGGTGGACCTGGCGAAAACCGCAAACCCGATCCAGATGCCCGATGCGGACAAGGAAGACGCGCTGCTGGTTGCCGTCATGCGCGACGGCCGCATCTACTTCGATACCCAGCAGGTCGGCCCGGAAGAGCTGACCAACAAGGTAAAAGAGCGTCTGCAGAACCGGGTCAACAAAGAGGTATTCGTTAAGGCAGATGCCCGCGCCAAGTACAAAGCGGTGGTCGAAGTCGTAGACAACGTCCGCTCCGCCGGCGTGGATCAACTGGGTCTGCTTACCGAACAGAAACGGCAGTAACCGAAAACTGACAAGCATGAGAGCCTGGCCCGCTAACCGTGGGCCGGGCATCTTCCGAAACAGGGAATTCATACCGAGGTATATACGTTATGGCAATGTCAATGGGAGGTCCCGGAGGCGGGCAGACAGCGGACATCAACGTAACACCGCTGATCGACGTTTTGCTGGTGCTCCTGATCATCTTCATGGTGATCACCCCACTTACCCCCAAGGGTCTGGAAGCATTGGTTCCACAGCCACCACCGCCGAACCAGAAAACCGAGCCAACGGATCGCACTGTTGTGGTGCAGGTTTTGCAGAACCCTGGACAGAACAAGCCTAAGTTGAAGATCAACCAGGAAGACGTCTCCTGGGATAATCTCGGCTCGCGCCTCACTGACATCTTCAAGACCCGCGCCGAACGCGTGATGTTCGTGAAGGCGGATGACGATATCGAATTTCAAAATGTTGCGAACGTAATCGATACCGCCAAGGGGACCCAGGTAGTAGATAAGGTTGGCTTGATCACGGCCAAGATCGAGGCAGGCCAGTAACAAATTTTATTCCTAAGCACGGGGCTGAGCACCCTCACGACGGCCTCGTGACGAATTTTCTCCCGGTTAGGAGCATCGCAAAAATGACTTACTCCGCACGGTTGATGTCGGCCCTCGCGATTGCCGTCCTTGTACTTGGTTCGGCAGGTTGCAATAAGCTGCGGGCCCGCGACCAGCTCAATAAAGGCGTCCAGGCCTACCGCGCCGCCCAATACGAAGCTGCTATCGAACACTTCAAGAACGCTGTGGACCTCGATAGCGACCTTAAAGTTGCCAAACTCTATCTGGCCACGGCGTATGCACAGCAGTATGTTCCGGGAGTTGACACTCCAGACAACGTGCGCAACGCCCAGCTCGCGATCGACGAGTATAAGAAAGTGCTTGAGAATGATCCCAAGAGCGTGAACAGCCTGAAGGGTATCGCTTTCCTATACATGCAGCAGAAGAAGTTTGATCAGGCCCGCGAGTATTACAAGAAAGCCATCGACGCAGATCCCAACGATCCGGAAATCTACTACTCCGTAGGTGTCATCGACTGGTCGCAGAGCTACAAGGACGCTGCCGACCTGAAGGCCGCCAACAGCATGAAGGTGGATGACGAGTTGAAGGGCAAGGGCAGTCAGAAGTGGTGCGACCAGCTCAAGGAAAAAGACGGCCCAATCATCGACGAAGGCACCAAGATGCTGCAAACCGCCATTGAAAAGCGTCAGGACTATGACGACGCCATGGCTTACCTGAACCTGATTTATCGCCGCAAAGCCAACGACATGACTTGCGACGACGCTCAAGCCCGCGCCGACCTGAAAAAACAGGCCGACGATTGGAGCGAAAAAGCCATGACGGCCCGCAAGAAGAAGGCCGAAGAGGCTGCCAAGAAAAACCAGGGCGGCATCGTGCTGGATCAGCCGCAGGGCCAGCAGGGTGGCGGACAGGCTCAGCCTAAGAAATAAGTACAAAGTTGAACCCAGAGCCCCTCCCACCCGCGGAGGGGCTTTTTTCTTGCTGTGATCACCGCCACATCCGCGACGGACGGCCTTTCAATTAGAATCAGGTTTTGCGCCCGCATCTATGTTCAACAAGGTTCTAATCGCAAATCGCGGCGAAATCGCTTTACGCGTAATCCGCGCGTGCCAGGAGATGGGCATCGCCACGGTCGCCGTGTTTTCTGATGTGGATCGCGCAGCGCTTCACGTTACCGCGGCCGATGAAGCCTACCTGCTCGGTCCAGCCCCGGCACGCGAATCCTACCTGAACGTGGAAAAGATCCTGGACGTCGCCCGCCGATCTGGCGCTCAGGCCATACATCCCGGATACGGCTTTCTCTCTGAAAATGCGCAGTTCGCCCGTGCCTGCGCCCAGGCAGGGATCAAGTTTATCGGGCCACCCGCGTCCGCCATGGAACTGATGGGCTCAAAGACTCGTGCCCGTCAGGCGATGCAGGCCGCCGGCGTCCCTTTCGTTCCCGGCTCCTCAAAGGGCCTCTCCTTCTCAGAAGCCGAAGCTCTGGCCGTAAAGATCGGGTATCCCGTCATGATCAAGGCCGCAGCCGGCGGTGGCGGCAAAGGCATGCGGATGGTCCAGAACCCCACTGACCTTAAATCAGCATTTGAGACTGCCCAAAGCGAGGCGCAGCGCTCCTTCAACGACTCTGAGGTCTATCTCGAAAAGTACATTGCCAATCCGCGCCACATTGAAATTCAGGTGCTTGCAGACGAGCACGGTAACGCCATCTTCCTCGGCGAACGCGAGTGCTCCGTGCAGCGCCGCCACCAGAAGGTAATCGAAGAAGCACCGTCAGCAATTGTGGATGACGACATGCGGCGCCGCATGGGTGCGGTCGCGGTCCAGGCCGCGAAATCTGCCGGATACGCGAACGCCGGCACGGTGGAGTTCCTGGTAGACGCACAGCGCAATTTTTATTTCCTGGAAATGAACACGCGCCTGCAGGTCGAGCATCCGGTGACGGAACTGGTGACGGGACTCGATCTGGTGCACCTGCAACTGCGCATCGCTTCCGGAGAGAAACTCCCGCTCACACAGGAGAATGTCCATCTCCGTGGACATGCCCTGGAATGCCGCATCTACGCTGAAGATCCTGACAACAATTTTTTCCCATCGCCAGGAAAAATCCGCCGCCTGCTTCAGCCCTCCGGACCGGGTGTCCGCGAGGATTGCGGCGTCTATGAAGGCTGGACCGTTCCTCTCGATTACGATCCCATGCTCTCCAAGCTCATCGTGCATGCTCCGGACCGCCAGATGGCAATCGCGCGCATGCAGCGGGCAATCAATGAGTACTTCGTGGGCGGAATCAAAACCAATCTGGGTCTCTTTCGGAGAATTCTTGCCAACCCTGATTTTCAGGCGGCACGCATTGATACCGGCTTCCTTGATCGTCTGCTCTCGGCTGAACCGCCGGCTACCACCGAAGCAGATGGGACTGCCGCAAATACCGCTGCGATTGCAGCGGCTCTCTTCACCGCCACAGCAAAACCCGCTGCGAACGGCTCAAGCAAGCCGGAGAATGGCAACGGTGCTCAGAATGGCTCTTCCCCGTGGAAGAAGGCTGCGCGAGCAGAAGGAGTTCGCGAGCGATGATTTATGAAGTGGATGTCGCCGGCAAGCTCCACAAACTTGAACTTTTGCGCGAAGGCTCGCAATGGCGCTGCAAGCTGGATGGCAGCGAATTCGCCGTTGACGCAGTTCCCACCCGGGAAAATGTGCTCTCTCTGCTGATCGGCGGAAAGTCTTATGAAGTAAAAGAGGAGATCATCGGCGCGGAAGCCAATATAGTAGTCGGCAATCAGAGGTTCCCCGCCGCCGTGCGTGATCCCCGGTCGTTGCGCTCCCGCCGCGGTTCAGCAGCCGGCACTGAAGGCGTGAAAAAGATCAATGCGCCCATGCCCGGCAAAGTGGTGCGCATTCTTGCTCCTCCAGGAACTGAAGTTGAGGCCGGTCAGGGCGTGATTGTGATAGAAGCCATGAAGATGCAGAATGAGCTGAAATCCCCCAAGAAGGGCGTGGTCAAGAAGCTCAAGGTGGTGGAAGGCGCCGCCGTGGACGCAGGACAGGCGCTTGCTGAAGTCGAATAAATCTTCCGTTTACTTCTGAGCCGTTGTTTTCATGATCTGCTCAGCATAGTAGTTGTGGACATCCGCCTTGTTCCGTAGGACTTCATCATAAGCCGCACGAAGCAACTGCTCGCGCTGGCCTTTCAGTTGCGATCGGATCCACTGCTGCACTGCCGGATCATTCAATTCCCGCTGGCCGGCCTGCTCCTTGCTGATCAGCTTCACAATACGGTAGCCCACCAGTTGATGGTTGTTGGGATTCACCACGGAAATGGGCTGGCTGTACTGGCCGGGCTTCAACTTCTGGATGGCGTCGCGCGTCGGCGCATCCGTGCTTTTCAACGCGGACTCGGGAATGGTCCCCAGGTCGCCGCCGTTGTGCGCGGTCTCCGGATCCTCTGACCACTGCCCTGCCAGTTGAGCAAAGTCTTCTCCGCTTTCCAGGCGGTTGTAGATCATCTGGATCTTCTGCTTGGCCTCGGCGTCAGTCTGCGCCTTCGCGCCTGGCTGCGACGGTTGCCCAACCAGCACCTGGATCTGCGCTACGTGATAGCGGGGCTCGATCAAGTTGAAGTCCGGCTTGTGCTGGTTGTAATAATTGGAAATATCCGCGTCAGAGATACTGACCTTGGACGCGATCTCCTTGTTGAGCAGCTTTTCAATGGTTAGATTGCGCCGGATGTCCTGTTTCAGGTCTGCTTCGGTAAGGTTCTGGTCCTTCAAGCGCTTCTGAAATTCCTCTTGCGTATAAGGCGCTTTGAGCTGGCTGAATTTGCTTTCCACTTCATCGTCGGTCGCAACTACGCCGAGCTTGTCGGCCTGTTGAAGATGGATTTGGAGATCAATGAGGTGCAGGAGAATCTGGAGGCGCAGGGCTTCTTCTTCCGCTGCTGTCGGCTTCTGGGGCGAGCCAGCCACCTGGCTGTTGTAGCTCTTGTCCACCTCTGCGCGAAGGATCTTGTAGCTGTTCACCTTCGCCATCACGTCCTGGCCGCCCGGGCCCGAATTGCATCCGCTGATACCCGCAAAAACCGCAACCATGCAGGCAAGGCCTGCCGCACAGATACTCCGGCTCTTCAGCGCGCTAATCAAACGTTGCCTCCTCAAGCCTTTGGCACAGGGTACGATACCCGAGTTTTCCTCTTGAATCTACTTCTTTGCGTTTGCGGCCGGCGCAGTTTCGCCGGTTTCCGCCAGGGCGCGATCAAGGATCTGTTTCATCTGGTCTTCTGGAACTGCGCCGGAAAGCCGCTCTCCGTTGATGAACATGGTGGGCGTCGAATCAATCTGCATCGTGTCCGCTTCCGCCATCGATGCCCGGACCGCGCTCTCATCCTGCTTCTGCATGCAGGCATTCAGTTTGCTTTCGTCCACGCGGTGTTTCTTGCCCTGATCGCGTGCAATGGCGTCCAGCTTGGTGAAAGACTCAGTCCAGTTCGGCTGGCTGGTGCCGCGCGGCGGCGAGATGGACGTTTGGTTCTCATGCACATAATCGGCAAACTCCCAGTAGGCATCATTGCTCTGATTAGCCAGGCAGTTCGCGTCCACGGCAGCGTGCATCGCCCAGGGATGGATTTCCACCAACGGATAATCCTTGTAAATAATCTTCACTTTGTCGCCGTACTGCTTCATTAAGCTGGGAAACAGCGTGGCATGAAAGCGCGAACAGAACGGGCATTCGAAATCGTCAAAGTTCACGATCGTGACCTTGGCGTTCGGATTGCCCCTCACCGGCCGCCCTTTCACATCGATCTTAGCCATTGGATCGGCGGAGAGATCCATCTTCTCCAGCCGGGCCAGCGTCTTGCGATCTTTGGAGATCAGAAAATCGTAGGTCGTCACCTTCTGGCCGGTGAATGTGATGGTTACGGTGTCATATCCCGGATAATCGCTGGGCTTGAGATCGGAAAATTGCATATTTACGTACGGCGGAACGTTGTACTGCGTCCTGATGAGCGTCTCCGCCTTCCGCTTTACGTCCTGCGGAAGAGCCGCTCCGGGAACTGTCTGCGCCGAGCACCCCAGAGAAACAAGCACGAGCGTCAGACAAACACCCGCTAACAGATTGATAAATCTAGCCAAAATGGACCACCTTATATTGCTTTGCTGGTTACCAAGATTATCTCACGGTGAAGGGCAATCACCCCTAAGAGAGAAGCTTGACAAGGTCTTGCCCGGCCAGTGAAGAGTTCATGGACCCTGAGCGAAACCCTTCAGTATCAACGGTCACAAATTTGAAGCCCAGGGCTTTGAAGACCTCGGTTAGGCGAGCGAACATTTCAATGTTCAGCGCGCGGTGCAACTCGTCCCTGGCAATCTCAATCCGCACGATTTCCCCGTGATGGCGAACCCGGAACTGCCGGAATCCCAGGGCACGCAGCGCATCCTCTCCCTGCTCCACGGCCGCCAACGCCTCCCTGGTTACGGGACGGCCATACTCAATGCGAGAAGAAAGGCAGGCAGAAGCGGGCTTATCCCAAACGCGCAAACCAGCCATCTGCGCCAGGTTCCTTACGTCAGCTTTCGTCAGTCCCGCCTCCAGCAGCGGGGCAGCAACACGGTGCTGTTTGGCCGCGAGTTGGCCCGGGCGGAAATCGCTTTGATCGTCCACATTCACGCCATAGGCAATCGTCTTAAACCCATTGCCTGCGGCGAATTCCTCCATCACCGCAAAGAGCTCATCTTTGCAATGAAAACAACGCCGCGCGTCATTGCGTACGTATTCCGGACGCTCCATCTCCGCCGTCTGAATAATCTTGAGTGGGATGTGCTGTTCTTCGGCGAATGCAACCGCCTCATGGAGATGCGTGCGTGCCAGGCTGGGCGAGTCGGCGATAACCGCCAACATGTCATTGCCCAGCACCCGCGCCGCGGCGTATGCGAGGTAAGCGGAATCCACGCCGCCCGAGTACGCCACAAGAGTTCGTCCCTGCGCGCGCAGGAGCTGCTCCAGCTTCTCCTTCTTGGCCGATAAGCTCATCTTTTCATTCTAGCGCCCCGATGCGGTTCCCAAGGAAACTGGGCGGAATTTCAGAACAGCCGGGTCTGTCGCTTCAGGTTCCCAAACGAGCCGATGTTGGCGAGCGTAAAGCTGAAACGATACTGGTTCTCATTTCGGATGCCGGAACCGAGCGAGAAGCGCCGGTACTCGAGACTGAATCCGCAACAATCCCAGTTGTAGGCGGTCTGCGCAGCGGAGTACTGGACCAGGTTGAACTCTGAATCCACGCCCACGTTGGCGGCG
>JBAIYI010000045.1:0-4284 GCA_037915955.1 Terriglobales bacterium | reverse complement strand
CCCCGACTCCAGCGCCTTCGCCGACTCCTGTCCAGCCGATTCCGCTGCCTCAAATCGCCGATCAGGCGGAAGCGCTGGATCGCCTTCTGCGCGATGTCTCCAAAGAGCTTGCTCCGGTCCTGCCAGTTCGCGTTTCCGATCCGGAAGCCAATGCCCACGCCGAAGAAATTCGGCTGCGCGCCAGCCAGACAGAAGAGCTGCTTACCGGCCTGCCCAACATGATGCAGCTTCAGGATGAAGACCGCTATTGGCGGTCGCTTGCTGAAGAGTACGGCTCGCAACGCAAAGCCTTGACGGAGAGGGCAGCGGGAATTGAAAAACAGCTCGCGTTGCTAGATGCGGAACAGGCTCGCTGGGAAGTCACCCTGGCGGAGGTGCATGGCAAACCAGGGTTGGAACTGGTAGCAGAACGGGTGGAGGGAGAACTCGCGGCCATTCACAAGGTCCGATTAGAAGCCCAGGAGCAGCGGAACGTCATTCTCACGCTTCAGAATCGAATCTCCGAGCAGGACAAGCAAATAGCCGGCGTGCTCCTCAAGCTGGATGAAATACGCGAGCGGCTGCGTGGCCAGCTATTCGTGCGGGACAGCTATCCGTTGTGGTCCGCTCGAGAGTTGCGCGCTTCCGATCAATCCATCAGCACCGTCATTTACCATTCGGCCGGTCGCGGCTTTACCGGCTCAGCCACCTTCCTGCGCTCAAGCCAGGGACAGATCGTCGGCGCAATAATTCTGTACATGTGCGCACTGGCGCTTGCATTTCATTTCAAACGATACATCGTGACTGCAGCTGCGGGAACGGTAAACCAGGATGCAGCCCTGGTTTTCTCCCGTCCGTTTTCAGTTGCGCTGCAATTCGCTCTGTTGACCAGCCTGGGCATCACCACCTCGGCTCCAACGGGTATCTCATTCATTGTCTGTCTGGCTCTTCTCGTCCCGGTGTTGCGGCTGCTTCCGAAGCTTATCAACAAACCCCTGAGACATTGCGTCTACGCAATTAGCGCGTTCTACGTACTTGAATGGGCGCACCTGATCCTTCAATTCAGCGCGCTGTTCAAAAGGGAACTGTTCGCCATCAACATCTTTCTTGCAGCGCTCGTGTTTGGGTGGCTTGCGCGTCCGTCACGTTTGAGCCTGTCTTCAGGCTCGGGATGGAAACACAAGATGCTCATCCTTGGTATCCGCGCCGGATTTTTCATGCTTGTAGCATCATTCTGCGCGAATGTTCTGGGCTTTGTTTCACTTTCCCAAATTCTCGGTGTCGGGACCCTTTTCTCCGGCTTCAGCTTTGCCTTCCTTTATACGATGGTGCGTGTTGCTCATTTGGGCTTGAGCCTGTTCGTGGATAGCCCATGGTTCCGGGCCTTGCCAGAAGCAAACGCTGAAGTGGTTGAGCGCTGGGGCGCGCGCATACTAGGCACTTGTGCATTGTTGATCTGGCTGGACATCAATCTCTATTTCTTCACCATCCTTGACCGCATCACCAAGACGTTTCAACAGCTACTCGAATACCCCATCGGCTTCGGCAAAGTCCATTTCACCATGGGCGGCACGCTCACCTTATTCTTGTCCCTGGTTGTCGGCTATCTTGTTGCAAATGTAGCCAAGTTCGTTCTCCAGGAGATGCTGCTGCCGAAGTTTTCATTGCGCAGTGGCCTCGGCTATGCCATTTCGCGCGTGACGTATTACATCCTGATAGTCGGGATCTTTGTGGCCGCTGTCACGAACGCGGGCGTTGAACTTAACAAATTCACCCTGCTGACAGGCGCGCTCGGCCTGGGCGTTGGCTTTGGCCTGCAGAACATTGTGAATAATTTCGCTTCCGGGCTGATCATTCTTTTTGAGCGTCCTTTTCGCGTGGGCGATACCGTTGAAGTTGGTGGCGTCACGGGGACAGTGAAGCGAATCGGCGCCCGCTCCAGCACGATTCTTACTTTTCAGTATGCTGAAGTCATTGTCCCGAACAGTAATCTGTTATCCAACCAGGTCATCAATTGGACTCTCACCTCAGCCCGGCGCCGGGTTGAGATACCCGTTGGGGTTGCTTATGGTACAAATCTGGAGCATGCGCTCTCTCTCCTGATTGATGTTGCCATCAAAAATCCCCGGATCTTGCGTGATCCCAGCCCGGAGGCGTTCTTCCTCGGTTTCGGGGAGAGTGCTCTCAATCTCGAGCTGAGGTTCTGGGCTGCCCAGCCTGTCTGGTTCGAGTTAAAGAGCGAAGTCGGCCTCGCCGTTCTTCGTGTAATGCGTGAAGCCGGCATTGAGATTCCGTTCCCGCAAAGAGACCTGCATGTGCGCAGCATCGATACATTTGCCCACAAGGAAGCCGAAGCTCCATTCAGCGCCGGAAATATCAAGAAGATGGCCTCCGGCCAGTAGGCGTTCTTTTCCGTCCGCGCCGGGTATTTCCTGTCCCACCTGTCAAAGCTGTCAGTTCCGCAGTGTTGTAAGCCGAAGTACGGTGGTCTTGTGGAGTCAGGCGGGTTGAGCCGCGAGACTGCGGACCGAACCCATATCTCTCGACAGGCAGTCTTGAACTGTGCTCGCCAGCCCTGAACGCCAAGGGGGGCACCATGACGAAGCGCCTGTTCGTCGCTCTTTCTTTCATACTGCTCTTCAGTCTTCCAGCCGTTGCGCAAAGCGGCGGTCCCTCACCTGCCGCGACCGGCAATCCGGCGGTCGTCACAAGCTTCCATGGGCTGAGTGAAAGCAGCTATTCACAACTGCCATACGATCCGAGGTTTGTGACCGCCACGAACGAAAAAGGCGAAAGCTCATCTCGCGCGCATTCGAATTACAGCGCTTCGTGGGGCACCAGTTCGGATGGGGCGGCATCTTCCGCAGGTCCAGTTCCGTGCGAGAAGCCGGCAAAACTGTTTTCCGCCCGTGAGTATCACGGCCCCATGGAGAGATTCACCGCCTGGTTCACCCGCAAGCCGGAAATGGCGATCGTGCCGACGCACGTCAGGGATGGAAAGGATATCTGTGCTTTGGATATTGGCCAGAAGTTTCATCTCTTCTACAAGACGACCATCGATCCAGTCACCTTCGTTGGCGCCGGCGTGAGCGCGGGGTTTTCCCAGTGGAACAATGACGATAAAGAGTGGGGTCAGGGAGCTGAAGGATACGGCAAACGCTACGGCGCCGCTTTTGTCGATCGGGCGCAGCGCAATTTCTTCGGCAAATTCTTCTATCCTTCCGTTTTCCAGCAGGACCCGCGCTTCTATCGCCTCGGCAATGGCACAGTCAAAGAACGGCTTGAGCACGCGGTGGAGCACACCTTTGTTGCGCGTCGCGACGATGGCGCAAACATGCCCAATCTCTCTCACTGGGCAACAACCGTCAGCGTCCAGTCGCTGGCCAACCTTTATCACCCTGATAACAAGCGCGGCTTCGGCCCAACCGCCGCACGGATCGGAACCAGCTTTGCGGTGAACATTGGGTGGGATGTTGCGAGGGAGTTCTGGCCGGAGATCGTGCGTGGCCTGCATCTTCCATTCAAGGAGCGCAAGGTAGTGCCTTCCGGCACCCCGTAGTCATCCACGTGCTTGCGCGAGAATGGCCGGCGATTGCTGGTCGCAAACGAAAGGGCACCATGAAGGCTGCTGCAACAAAACTCGGCTTGCTCTCCTGGCTATCGCTGCTTCTATGGATCGTGTTCGTCGGCTGCGGCACGTCGCGGCGAATTGAAATTGTTCCGCAGCAGCAGGGAACAATTGTGTTCACCTCTGCGCGGGCACTGACCAACTCAGATGCTCCAAATGCCGCCACCAACATCTGGGCCATGAATGCTGATGGCAGCAACGCACATGGCCTGACGCAACTCACGGCCACGGGCGCATCTTCGGCCGACCCGGTATGGTCTCCGGACGGAAAGAAAATCGCATACACCTCCATGAGGGCGCTCAACGGCAGCAACGCCTCTGTGGGCGCAGTGAACATCTGGGTGATGAATGCGGATGGCACCGGCTCCATTCCCCTGACCACGCTCACCACCACGCTGGTAAACAGCATCCATGCTGCATGGTCGCCCGATAGTTTAAAGGTGGCTTATGATTCAACCCGGGCTGTTGAAGGCTATAACATGGGGGGTAACGTCACCAACATCTGGGCCGTGAATGCTGACGGCACTGGATCGACTGTACTGACCACGTTGCGCTTTGCACCCAGTGTCTCTCCGGTCTGGTCGCCGGACGGTACAAAGATTCTGTTCACTTCATCCCGATCGCTTGCCGGCTTCGACATCGAGATGGGTATCAACAATGTCTGGGTGATGAACGCC
>JBAIYI010000041.1:0-2509 GCA_037915955.1 Terriglobales bacterium | reverse complement strand
TGATGATGAGCCGGCAATCCAGTGAGGGTTAGGTGATCAGAACGTCTTTCAGCTATCTATTGCTGGTGTTTGCCTTGCTTGCTGCTCCAGCGTCTGCCGCGAAGCCGAGTGAAGACTGGGTCCCGCTCACCCAGGCAGAGCGTGATTTCAAAGACGTGCCGGGCCATCCTGACGCTACAGCGGTACAGCTCTATCTGGCAAAATACATCAACGAGAAAGAAAACTCAGAATTTTTCTATCACCGGATAAAAGTCCTCACTGACTCGGGCAAGCGCTACGCGAATGTGGAGATCACGTTGCCGTTCTTTCAGCGCGTGAAGTTGCTGGACCTGCAGGCGCGCAGCATTCAGCCCGATGGTCGGATCATTGATTTTCGTGGAGAGCCCTTTCAGAAGACATTACTCAAGGGCCGCCGGTTTAAATTCATCTCGCTGAGCTTTACCTTGCCGGAAGTAACCGTCGGCAGCGTAATCGAGTACAAGTACAAGCTTCGCTATAAAGAAGGGTTCCTCCGGCAGTGGCTGGTCCAGGGCGAGCTGTTCACCCTGCGTGAACAGTTCAACTATACGTATCCTCCCGACTGGCCCATGTATTACGACGTGTCTCCGGGAATGTCGGCCAAGCCAACCGCTTCGAAGGGCAGCTACGACCTGGAGATGAACAGCATTCCTCCCTTTGAGGCGGAAGAGCAGATGCCTCCGGATGACAAATATAGATGGCGGGTGCGTTTTATACCTGCAGGGGTTTTTGCAATCAATGACTTTTATGTCTGGCAGGCGGTCGCGGAACAAATCGAAGATTTCGTAAATCCGCGAAAAGAGATCCGCGAAGAAGTAGAACGCGCGATTGGAGCGGAAAAGGATCCCTCGATGCGTCTTCGCAAGCTGTACAAAAGGGCGCAGGCGATCAGAAACCTGTCTTACGAGAGAGACCGGACCGAGCAGGAGAGTAAAACGGAGTCGCTGAAGAGGAATAAGAATGCGGCTGACGTATTGAGACACGGTTACGGCGATCGGGATGACATCACGCTTTTGTTCGTTTCCATGGCGAGAGCAGCGGGTTTTGATGCAAGTGCACTGTGGGTGGTAGGCAGAGAAGAGAATCAGTACGATCCTAAGATCCCTGCGCTGCTCCAGGCGAATTCAAAGATCGTAGAAGTTGATATGAACGGAAAGTTGCTGTATCTGGATCCGGGTACTCGCTTTTGTCCATTCGGGCTGATCCGCTGGATGCGCAGCGGAACCACGGCAGTGCGGTTGCGCCCCAATTTCATGGATCCGACGAGCACACCAGCTCCTGTGCCGGGTGATTTCTTCATTAGCCGAAGCTCGGACCTGGTTCTGACCGACGACGGGTTATTGCGCGGGACCTTGTTGGTCGAGTACCGGATGGGTGAGGCGCTGGAGCGCCGGCTCGACAGCCTGGCAACCGATGAAGCAGGCCGTGATCGGCAACTGGAAGATGAAGTGAAGGCGTGGCTTCCAACCGGAGCCACAGTCAAAGTTGATAAAGTTGATGGTTGGGAAGCCACAGACACTCCGTTGACGGCAGAATTCACCATCACTGTCCCGGACTTCGCCAGTGTTGCAGGTAAGCGCCTGCTTGTGCCGGTTTCACCGTTCATCGCAAAGCCCGGTTACGCGTTCACGCCTGTGTCGCGCAAATATCCCGTGTATTTTCCGTACACGTTCATTGAGCAGGATTCTTCGGCCATCCTGATACCCAAGGGTTTTGCAGTGGAACACATGACCAAAGGCCAACAATTTCATCCACTATTTGCCGGCTATGAAATCAGCGCGCAAATGAATGGTCCGGAGTTGCTGCTGCAGCGCCAGTTCGCAATTAAGCAAATCGAGTTTCCTCCGGCAGCATACCCCAAAATGCGAGAGTTCTTCATGCATGTGCATGAAGGTGATGAGGACCGCATTGTTCTCTCGAAATAATAGAGTAGCCGCTACTTCGCTCAACAACTTCATTGCAGAACCACCGCAGGGGAAGATTGCGACTTGATGCATCAGGAATAGGCTAAGAACGTCGACTGCTCTTACTCAGACCGCAGCGCCTTCATGGGATCAACTCTGACTGCATTTCTCGCCGGCGCCAACGCCGCAACCAGCGCAGCAAGCAGCAATATGGCGATTCCACTCAAGAAGACCACGGGATCGCCGGGTCCAACGCCAACCAGCATGCTCCGGAGCAGACGCGTTGCGGGAATTGCCGTTATCAACCCAATCGCGACGCCAATTCCTCCCAGGCGTAATGCCTGCGCGAGCGTGATGCGGAAGATCGCCGCACGCGACGAGCCCAGTGCCAGGCGCAATCCAATCTCCTGCGTTCGCCGGTTCACCAGAAATGCCATCAAACCGTAAAGCCCGATTCCTGCCAGAGCCAGACCGAGTCCTCCAAGCGTGGTGATGAGGCGCGATTTCACCCGCTGATCATAGAGAGCCAGTCCCATGTGCTCGCGAAGCGTAACTACGTTGAGAATGGCTACATCCTTGTCAACGGA
>JBAIYI010000751.1:0-2082 GCA_037915955.1 Terriglobales bacterium | reverse complement strand
GGCCTGCTGAAGGGCAGGCCGATAGTCCGGCAACGATGCTGGACGGAAAGCTTCTTCCTGGAAGTACGGTGGTTCGTACCGGGGGAAGAGAGAGATGCTCAGGCAGAGGTGACCGGGGCATCTGGGGTGAGGGTAACATGTTCGAGCGGTACACAGAGAAAGCCAGGCGCGTGATCTTCTTTGCGCGGTATGAGGCGAGCCAGTTTGGCTCACCTTACATCGAGACCGAGCACCTTCTGCTCGGCCTGCTGCGTGAAGACAAGGCGTTGACCAACCGCTTTCTGCGTTCCCACACGTCAGTGGAGTCAATCCGGAAACAGATTGAAGGCCACACGACGATCCGGGAAAAGGTTTCCACGTCAGTGGACCTGCCATTAAGCAATGAATGCAAGCGAGTGTTGGCGTACGCGGCGGAAGAAGCCGAGCGGCTGAGCCATAAGCATATTGGCACGGAGCATCTGCTGCTGGGATTGCTGCGTGAAGAGAAGTGCTTTGCGGCCGAGATCCTGCACGAGCGCGGCCTGCGCCTGAGCGCGATTCGCGAAGAGCTGGCGCGCAGCACGCAGGAGAAGGCGCAACCGCAGCGTGGCAGCCAGTCGCGCGAGTCTTCCCTGCTGGCGGAGTTCTCCCGCGACCTTACCCAGGCGGCCATGGACAGCCAGCTCGATCCGCTGGTAGGCCGCGACGGAGAAGTTGAGCGCGTGGTACAGATCCTGTGCCGCCGCACCAAGAACAATCCTGTGCTTATCGGCGAGCCGGGCGTGGGCAAGACCGCGATCGTGGAAGGCCTGGCCCAGAGAATCGCCGACGGTGACGTTCCGTCATTCCTGGCGGACAAGCGGATTCTCGCCCTGGATCTTTCGCTGATCGTGGCGGGAACAAAATATCGCGGACAGTTCGAAGAGCGACTCAAGACCATCATGAAAGAGCTGATGGAGAACCAGAACTGCATCATCTTTATCGATGAGCTGCACACGCTGGTGGGCGCGGGTTCGGCGGAAGGTTCGCTAGACGCGGCCAATATCCTGAAGCCTGCGTTATCGCGCGGCGAAATCCAGTGCATCGGCGCAACCACGCCGGGTGAATATCGCAAGTCGATCGAGAAAGACCGCTCTCTGGAGCGCCGCTTCCAGGCCGTGAAAGTTCCGCCGCCCAATGAAGCTGAAGCGGTGAAGATCATCTACGGCATCAAGGAGCGTTACGAGAAATTCCATGCGGTAACGTACACGGACGATGCCATCCAGTTCGCCGTATATCACTCAAACCGCTACATTCCAGACCGGTTCCTGCCGGACAAGGCGATTGACCTGCTGGACGAAGCCGGAGCGCGCGTGAAGCTGCGCCAGACTTCCCTGCCGGAAGAGATCACCGAAGTCCAGAAGCGGATCAAGTTCATTGTTCATCGCTGCGAAAACGCGGTGGCGAACCATGAGTTCGAAAAGGCCCGCTTCTACTCCGACGAGGAGCGCAAAGAGCGCGAGAACCTGCGCGCCCTGCGAGAGAAATATCATCTCGACGAATCCTCCACCGGTGTTGTGAACCGCGAAGACATTGAAGAAGTGGTCAGCCGCTGGACCGGCGTGCCGATCACCTCAATCAAGGAAGAGGAGACGCAGAAGCTGCTGCGGGTTGAGGAAGAGCTGCACAAGCGGGTGATCTCGCAGGACAAGGCGATCAGCGCTTTGGCCCGCTCGATCCGCCGCTCGCGTGCGGGACTCAAGTCACCCAACCGGCCGATCGGCTCGTTCCTGTTCCTTGGCCCGACGGGCGTCGGCAAGACAGAAGTGGCGCGCACGCTGGCGCAGTTCCTGTTCGGCAGCGAGAAGTCGCTGATCCGCTTCGATATGTCAGAGTTCATGGAGAAGCATTCGGTCAGCAAGCTGATCGGCTCTCCTCCGGGATACGTGGGCTACGAAGAGGGCGGACAGCTTACCGAACGCGTGAAGCGCTCGCCTTACTCGGTGGTCCTGCTGGACGAAATCGAAAAGGCGCACCCGGATGTGTTCAACATCCTGCTGCAGGTGCTGGAAGATGGACAGCTTACAGATGGCCTGGGCAACACGGTTGATTTCAAGAACGTGA
>JBAIYI010000916.1:0-4114 GCA_037915955.1 Terriglobales bacterium | reverse complement strand
AACGTGCCTGGTGGAGAGCCCGTTGGTACTGTTAAGCGAGACCAGGTGTGCCGCGAGCGGCAGGCTTTCTCCGGTAGGCAACAACACGTCGCGGAACCTGAGACTCAACTTGCCGCGATCTTTCATGGCAGCCAGGGCGCGGGCGGCTTCTCCATCTTCGGTGTCGGTGATTTCGCCTTCAATCCTGGATCCGCTGGGGACCAGTACCATGCCGTTGGCGCCGCGAACCGGTTCAGAGACTGTGGCCGTGAACCGATCTCCCGGCTTCGCTGTCTTGCTGGAAAGCGGTGTATCCAGCGTGGCATGCAGAAGAGTATTGGGAACGATCTGATCAAGCGCGGAAGCTGCCATCGGGCGTGAGGTGCTGCCGGTCATCACCGGCCCGCTTGAATCACTGGCGACACTGGGCGAAGTACTGGATGAAGGATTCCCCGCCGAGGTACCGTTGGGCGCCGGAGCGGTCATCGTCCCAGAAGCGGATCCCACCGGCGACGAGGTGCCGCTTGATGATGAAGTGCCCGCCGGCGTCGAATTCTGGTAACTGGCCGAAGAGGAAGACGCACCCGACTGGCTATTGGCCGGAACCGAGACCGCGATGAGCAGCGCGTACAGAGAGAGCAGGGCCGCCGTGCGCATAAGAGAACCTCAATCCTTGAGTATGCACAAGCTGAGAAGCGCCGTATCATATGGCTGGTTGGCCGTGGACATAAAACTTTTTCCTCTTCTTCTGCATCTCTGTATAGGCGGATGTGTCGCTGGGGACTTCGTATAATCTTGAGGGCGTTCTGAGTCAGGAGTGAAAAAGCATTGACAACTGTAAACGGACAGCCATCAAAGCCCCGCGTGCTCGTTGTAGATGACGAGCGCGTTATTGCAGACACGCTCTCCATCATCCTGAACCAGAACGGCTTTCATGCTTCTCCGGTGTACACCGGGACAGCCGCGGTAGACCTGGCGCGGGAAACCCGCCCACAGCTGGTGATCAGCGACGTGATCATGCCGGACATGAATGGAATTGAAGCCGCGATCCGGATTCGCCAGATCCTGCCTGAATGCAAAATTCTGCTTTTTTCAGGTCAGGCCGCCACTGCAGATCTGCTGGAGAATGCCCGCGCACAAGGCCATGAGTTTGAGATCCTGGCAAAGCCCGTCCATCCCCAGGATTTGCTGGCGAAGTTGAGGCTGTAAGCAAAGCGCAGGCGTAAACACATCAAGAGCTATGCGGATATAGGGATCCCTCGCTTCGCTCGGGACAAGATCACAGCTCTCTTCTTCCTTCCATTGCTTTCAGCATGGTGACTTCATCGGCGTACTCAATGTCACTGCCGGCGGGGATTCCCGTGGCGATTCGCGTCACCTTCACTCCTGATGGTTTGATCAAGTGTGTCAAGTGAACGGCCGTGGCTTCGCCTTCGATGGTGGGATTGGTGGCAATGATCACTTCATCGACGGAGCCATGATCGATGCGCTTCATCAGGGAAGGAATGCGAAGCTGTTCGGGGCCGATTCCCTGCAATGGCGAAATGGCGCCATGCAGGACATGATAGACGCCGTTATACGAGCGCGTCTTCTCGATCGCCGCGATGTTGGTAGGCTCCTCCACCACGCAGACGAGCCGTTGATTGCGCGTAGCACTGGTGCAGTAGGTGCACGGATCAACATCTGTGATATTGCTGCAAATCGAGCAAAGGTGAAGCTTCTCTTTAAGATTGCGGATAGCACCCGCAAGCGCCTCTGCGTCTTCACCGCTGGACCGCAGAATGTGGAATGCCAGGCGTTGCGCACTCTTGCCGCCGATTCCGGGCAGCTTCTTCAATTCATCAATGAGTTGAGCCATGGGCTCAGCGAATCTGGCCACAGCCCTCCTTACATCCCCGGAATGCCCAGGCCGTTGAGCATTCCCGCCGCAGTGGACTGCATGGCCTCATCCACCTTCTGGCCGGCCGCATTCACCGCCGCAGTGACCAGATCCTGAAGCATCTCCAGATCGCCGGACTTCGCCAGTTCGGGATCGATCCGCGTCTCCAGCACCTGCTTCTGGCCATTCATCTTGATCGTCACGGAACCGCCACCCGCTGAAGCTTCCACTGTAGTTTGCTGCATTTTCTGCTGGAGGCTCTGTGCCTGCTTTTGTGCCTGCTCCAGCATTTCCTGAAATTGACGTGTATTGAAGCCGCCCATTGCTTTACTTCCCCCTAATTCTTTTCGCGGTGGTCAATGACTGTGCGAATCTCCGCGCCGAACTTTTCCTGCATTCGCCTCACCATCGGATCTTCCGCAGCCCGGCTGCGCGCTCCAGCACCGTTGCGCACCGGACGCGCTGCGGGAGCGCCGTTTCCGTTGCGCTGCCCGGTTGCGCCGCCAATCACATTTACTTTTAGCGGACGTCCAGCCGCCTTCCCCGCTGCTGCGTTAGCAATGCGCTTCGGCTCGGCCCCCATCATCAGGTCAACCACGGCTGCCGATTGCGAAATACTGATGACCAGCTCAGTCTCGCGAAGTTCGATGCTGCCTTCTTCAAGCGTGGAGGCCAGCATCTTGTGGCCGGCATTTTCAAGTTCGCTCAGCACAGCCCCAAAGATGACATTGGAATCGCTAGAACCCTGCGGTGCCGGATCTGGCTGAGACTCGACATGAGCTGCGCCGTTCCGACCCGGTTCTCCGAGCGGCTCTTCCAGGACGACCGCCACAGCGGCAGGTGCGGCCTGAATTGCAGATTCAGCTGCTGGCCCCGAAGACATCTCCGGATCAAAGTTGCGAGACTTGCGCGCGCGGTCGGCCTCAAAAGGCGACGTGAACGTTTCACTTCGGCGTGGAGCCGTTGCGGCTGCAGTCGGGGCAGTTGGCACTGCCGAAGGCTGCCGGCTGGCTACCGGACGCGGCGCATTTGCTGCAACCTGACTCAAGACCTGTTCGAGCGGCAGAATCCGCTGCGCGTGCACCAGTTTCAGCACACCAAGCTCAAGGTGAAAGCGCTGCTCCTGCCGGTATCCGATCTCGTCATACGTGCGCAGCATGATCTGCAGGAAGCGGGCTAGGTCCTCTTCCGAGAACTGCTCTGCCACTCGCGCGGCACGGGCGCGCTCATCAGACGAAACCTGCAACAACTCCGAGTTGCTGGTTGCCACTTTCGCCACGAGCACATTGCGCAGAAAACGCACGAGCTGGCGGGCAAAGAAGGCTGGGTTCTGCCCTTCGGTCATCAACCTGTCCAGCAGCCGCAACGCGTCTTCACTGGAGTTGCGGGCCACTGTGCTCATGAGTTCTTCCAGGATTTCCGATCCAACGGTCCCGACCAGCCCACGCACACCTTCCGCCGTAACCGTTGTTCCGCAGCAGGCGATCGCCTGGTCCATGATGGAAAGCGCATCACGCATGGAGCCATCACCGGCCTCGGCCAGAACTGCCAGCGCTTCCTGGTCGGCCTGGATGTTCTCCTGCTTCGCGATATCGCCGAGTTGTTTCACGATATCGTCAAACTTCACGGCGTGAAAGCTGAAATGCTGGCAGCGCGAGCGAATGGTCTGGGGAATGTCCTCCGGCTGCGTGGTCGCCATCATAAAGACGATGTGCGAAGGTGGCTCTTCCAGAGTTTTGAGCAGAGCATTGAATGCAGCGTCGGTAATCTGGTGCGCTTCGTCGAGGATATAAATCTTGTAGCGATCGCGAGCCGGGCGATAACGCGCCGCGTCGCGGAGCTCGCGAATCTCATCAATGCCGCGGTTCGTTGCAGCGTCAATTTCGATTACATCCACAGAACTGCCGGCGCGAACCTCAACGCAGGAATCGCAGACGCCACACGGCTCCGGCGTCGGGCGATCTGTGGAGCGGCAGTTGAGCGCCATGGCGAGAATGCGCGCGATCGTCGTCTTACCGATCCCGCGATGACCACTGAAAATATAGCCGTGCGCGATCCGTTGCTGCTCGATGGCGTTCTTGAGCGTACGGGTGACGTGGTCCTGCCCAATCACGTCAGAAAAGCGTTGTGGGCGATACTTGCGGGCTAAGACCTGGTAAGCCATGGAGTGGACTACTCAATTATAACGTCTGCAAACGGGCGAGATTTTCACAGGCCAGAGTTCACGCACATCGCTTCAGGCATTTGCTGCCTTCG
>JBAIYI010000243.1:0-5321 GCA_037915955.1 Terriglobales bacterium | reverse complement strand
GGATCAGCTGTTAGCGTCATTGACCTGTTACCCTATGCTTCCTCCGTTCCTCTGTGTTTCAAGGATTTTGTGCGGGGGCGGGCTGATCAGGCCGCGCGCGTGGTATCTGTCGGATCCTCCGTCCGCTGCTTCTGCTCTTTCACTTTCTCCTCCACATGCTTGATCTCCACCCGTTCCTTGCGGATGTCGAGCCGCAGCCGGGCATAGACGCTCATGTACTGGTTGGCGACCCACACCAGGGCAAAGCCGCCAATCAGGTAGCCGCGCCAATCGTCATACAGAAGCTTGTAGTGGGTAATGATCAGGAAGAAGATCGTAACGTAGTGACTGAAGCAGTACTCGCAGGTGAACAGGAAGAAGAACTTGCGGGTGAGAAGCCGCCGGTTGTTTTCACTCTGGCGGACGCAGTAGTCGCGGGGTTCGCGGAAGACCTCTTCGTGCGTAATTGTCCAGGCGATACACGCTACGGGAATCGCCAGCAAAAACAGCCAGATGACTTGCAGGCCAAGAGTCACCCTGTAACAGACAGGATCGGCGGCGTTAAAGTTGCCTGTCCCGTAAATCCAGCACTCACTCCTTCGCCACGTCCAAACGTCTCAACAGGATGGGAGCCGGTTCGGGGCATTCCGGTACGGGTGTTCAAGGCCAACGGCCGCTCGATGACACGTTCTCAGGCGGTCGCTTCATGCGCCGGATTCTCGGGATGCGACCGGCATACGCGCAATTTTTCCACCTTGCGATCAGTGGATTGCAGTACCTCAAATTTTAGGCCGTCTTCTTCCAGCACCTCTCCCGGCTGGGGGATTCGACCGAGAATGGCACTGACAAGCCCACCCACCGTGGCGGCTTCGTGCGTATCCAGGTGGGTTTCGAATAGATCCTCAAGGCGGCCCACGTCCACGTTTCCCTTCATGACGTAAGCGCCTTCACTTTCTTTCACGATGTCAGTTTCTTCCTCATGCTCATCGCGAATTTCGCCCACGATCTCTTCCACCAGATCTTCCATGGTCACGATGCCGGCAACGGAGCCATATTCGTCAATGGCGATGGCCATGTGGATGTTTTCTTTCTGCATTTCCCGCAGGAGCTGCGAGGTCTTCTTGGTCTCCGGCACAAAGAGAACCGGGCGCATGAGCTTGCGCACCATCGTTGTAGGGGCTTGCGCGTCCTCGATCTGAATGAGGTCATGGGCCAGCACCATGCCCTGAATGTTGTCGATACTGGAGACGTAAACCGGCACACGCGAGTGCGGCTTTTCGCGCAGCATCTCCGTGAACTGCGCGATGGTGGTTTCGGCGGACACGGCGAATATGTCCGGCCTCGGTGTCATCACTTCGCGGACTGTCTTATCGCCAAATTCCACCACGGACTGAATGAGCTGACGATCACTGTCCTCCAGAATGCCCTCTTCCTGTCCGGCTTCAATGAGGGCGTCTACGGCTTCTGAAGGATGCTCCGGTTCTTCCGGCTCATGCGGCTTGGCCAGCGCTGCCACAGAAAGGCCGAACCCCAGCACAATGCTGATCGGAAGCATTACATAGATAAGAAGCTTTACCAATGGAATGAACTTCACCAGCCACACACCGCGCGTCCGCGTGAACAGCACGTAGGGCAGCAGCCGGTTGCAGATGATCACGACCAGGATGATTCCCACCGCTGCCTGGATGATCTCCGGAATGGTCCACTTCTGCTCGGTAAAAACCAGATACCCGATCAGCAGCGTGATGGTGGCCGTACAGAACTGCTCCAGCAACGCGATAGAGAGCGCGGCTCGGCTGCTGACCATGCCAAGCCGCGGCTCAACCAGATTCTCAAATGCCTCAATATTTTCCTGGAACTCGCGGGCGAGAAACTTGCCTGACTCCGTATAGAGCCGCTCGATATAAGAGACGAGAGTGAGCAGCGCACAGAGCACGAGGATCGCAACGTAGATGGAGATTAGGGCGATCATCGGCGACCTCGGGTGGCTCGAGATTTTCCGGTTTTCTGCGTCGGTGCGCTGCCCTTGCTCGTACGTGCCCGGCGAGTTCTTCTTGCCGAGTTGGTGGCCTGCGTTCGCTCAATGAGCGAGTCCGGCAGCTTCAGCTCTTTGCGCAGCCGCGATTCTTTGCGCCGCATCTCGCCGCTGTCGCGTTCGTGATCATAGCCGGCGAGGTGCAGCATGCCGTGCAGCACCAGGATTTTCAGTTCGCTGGGCGCCGAGTGGCCAAGCCGTGCAGCGTTCGCGAGCGCGATATCGGCAGAGATGGCGATGTCGCCGCCATCCTCGTGGGGAAACGAGAGCACGTCGGTCGCTTTATTCTTTCTCCGGAATTGGCGGTTGAGCGCCTGAAGGCGGCGGCTGTCTGCGATCAGCACGGAAACCTGTCCCTTAAGGCGGCAAAGTTTCTTCGCCTGAGCGGCAAAGCGGGCCAGCGCTAGCTGGCTCACACCCTCAACGGTGGTTTCAAAGATGATCACGTTCGTTAAAACGAAACGGGAGGGCCAAACCGCCCTCCCGCATAAATTTTACTATCTTTACTGTTGCAGCGGAGGCTCCTGTGGTTCCTGCGCTTCGCCGACCTGGCGAGGAAGTTCGAGCGCCATCTGCTGACTGCGCTGCCGCTCGTCGTAGGCGCGGATAATCCGCTGCACCAGGTGGTGGCGCACCACGTCCTCTTCAGTGAAGTAGTTGAAGCTCACGCCTTCCACATGCTTGAGCACTTCCGCGGCCTCCACCAGCCCGCTCTTCTTTACGTTGGGCAGGTCGATCTGTGTGATGTCGCCGGTGATCACGGCCTTGGAGTTGAAGCCGAGACGCGTAACGAACATCTTCATCTGCTCTGAGGTGGTGTTTTGCGCCTCATCGAGGATGATGAAGGAGTCGTTGAGCGTGCGTCCGCGCATGAACGCGATAGGCGCGATCTCGATGACGTTCTTCTCCAGAAAGCGGTCAACTTTTTCCTGGTCCATGAGGTCATAGAGCGCGTCATAGAGAGGGCGGAGATAGGGATCGACTTTTTCCTGCAGCGTGCCGGGCAGGAAGCCGAGGCGTTCGCCGGCTTCCACCGCGGGTCGCGCCAGAATGATGCGATTGACCTTCTTGTTGTTCAGCGCAGAGACGGCCATCGCCACGGCGAGATAGGTTTTGCCGGTGCCTGCGGGTCCGATGCCAAAGACCATGTCGTACTTCTCGATCGCATCGAGGTAGCGGCGTTGGTTGATGGATTTGGGCTGAACCTGCCGCTTGCCGAACTGGCGCTGCCGGCCGGCTTCTGCAAGGCCGCGGAGCGTAGTTGAAGCATCTTCTGACACCACGCGCAGCATTGAGTTCAGGTCGCCGGGCGTGAAGTCAACGCCGGAGCGGCTGAGCGCGTCGAAGTCGGTGAAGATCTGCTCGGCGCGTGCCACGTCGCGCGCAGCGCCCTCGATCTGGACGCAGTCCGACTTCAGGTCAATCGCGACGTTCAGGCCGCTTTCCATAATTTGCAGGTTTTCGTCACGCGTGCCGAAGAGCTTTTGCAGATTGGGAACGATTTCAATACTTTTCTTCATTCAACCTTTAGCCGTTGTTAGGAACCGTTGGATTGGCGCGGAGTTGGGCGAAATTGCCTGACCAGGAGTTGCGGAAGGGATTTGCAGAGCTGCCGGTCTCCGAGCAGATACCATTGGGGTGAGAGTAGCGCTGCTGGAACGCGGCGTCAACCGTTTCTGCAACATTTAACACTCTCAATTTTTAGATGCACGGGAGAGAGCTGCGGGTGCGGCTCTTTCGTTCTCCGATTGCTTGGAGAACTCTCACCGACGTGGCTTGTTCTGGGATAAGATTTGCCTGCGTTGCGAATCCGTTATCTTCTTTGGTTTCTTTTAGTCTGGCTCGCCGTGGGCATGCCTGCTCAGGAGCCTTCGCCGGCCGCGGAGCTCCCCGCACGGCTCCAGCGCACTCTTTCCGCTGGGATGAAGGGCAAACCTGGTTCGGCGGCCGTAATGGACGCTCGCTCCGGCAGGCTACTCGCCTCCTGGGAGCTGAAGGTAGCCGCGCAGCGTCTGGTAGCCCCGGGTTCCACATTAAAGCCCTTTGTCCTTCAGGAACTGCTTCGTCTTAATCGGATTGCTCCCGAACGGCGGGTCGTCTGCCGGCGTCCGCTCTTCATCGCCGGCCGCAGGATGGATTGCTCTCATCCTGCCGAAGTCACTGACCTGAATTCGTCTGACGCCATTGCCTACTCCTGCAACTCCTATTTTGCTTACGTCGCCACCCGCCTGATGGCCCAGGAAGAAGCTGGCCTTTATCATCGGCTGGGATTCACCTCGCCCACCGGCCTCGCGTCCACGGAGATACACGGTCGTGTTTCCCTGGCCCAGACTCCGGCCCAGCAGCAACTGCAGGCTCTCGGCGAGTGGGGCATTCTCGTCACGCCGCTTGAATTGCTCTCCGCCTATCGCAAACTCGCCGTTCAACGCCTTGAGGCCTCCGCCGCCGATCCCGTCTTCCTGGGTTTGGAACATTCCGTGCAATACGGAATGGCTCACTCCGCCGCGAACATGAGCATCAATGCAGCAGGAAAAACCGGAACCGCCGCTGGGCCCAATACTGTCCAGACGCACGGGCTTTTCCTCGGCTATGCCCCGGCAGAACAACCGCAAATTGTGCTGATGGTCTACCTTGAACAGGGCTGCGGCTCTGACGCCGCAGCCATTGCCAGTCGTATCTTCGCCGCCTACGCAGAAAGTGCCCCAGCAGCCGGAAGAGGGGCAGCAAAGTGATGTTCCGCCGGGTTGTCGCAATGGCGTCCTTTCACTTGGTCCTCCTGTCTGCTGCTCGCGGGCAAACGACTATTTCCGTCCGACTCTATAGCCAGCATGCCCAGCGGCGCCTCAAGATCACTGCCCAAGCTGGCGAGTTCCGCTGGCGCACCTGCGCAACCTGCGCGGCGAAATCCGCCACTCAGCTCTCCATTCATCTGGCAGCCAATAAGCTTCAGCTTCAGGAAGGTGCGGCGGTGGAAAAGGTATTCGTCGAAGGCGCATATCGCATCACCCCCGAGCAGGGGCTGAAAGCTGCGCTTACCGCACCACTGGAACTTAAGCCCACCAAAGAAACGATCCTGGTGCTGGCCTCAGTCCCCCTGGAAGACTACGTGGTCGCGGCTCTGGAAGGTGAGGCCGCAATCTCCCAGCAGCCGGAAGCTCTCAAGGCCATGGCGGTGGCCATCCGTGCCTATGCGGTCCATTTTCGGGCACGTCACCGCAGTGAAGGCTTTGATCTTTGTGACAGCACGCATTGCCAGGCCTTGAACTTCACCGGTGCCACGGCGGCCGTGCGGACCGCGGTGCAAGCT
>JBAIYI010000402.1:0-3564 GCA_037915955.1 Terriglobales bacterium | reverse complement strand
TCACGCAAATCAGAGAAGCGCCGATTCCGAGATAGATAATCCCGATGTTCTCGACACTCGAGTAAGCCAGCAGGCGCTTCAAATCGGTTTCAAACATTGCGTACAGGATGCCGAGCACGCAGGAGATCGCGCCTGCCGCAAGCACCAGATATCCGCCCCATTCCGGACCGCCGCCCAGAAAATCAAACACGAACCGCAGAAAGGCGTACACGGCAGTCTTGAGCATCACGGCGGACATCAGGGCAGAGACTGGAGTGGGCGCAATGGGATGTGCCTTGGGCAGCCAGAGATGGAGCGGGATGATACCAGCCTTGGTTCCGAAGCCGATGAAGGCAAGCAGGAAGATCGCTGCCTTCAGGGAGCCAGGCAACAGTGCTCCTGCGGTTCTGATGGAAGCGAAGTCGAGTCCTGGAACGTAGGGTGAGAAGAGGAGAAATGCTGAAATCACCAGCGCAGCGCCTGCGTGCATCATCAGCAGATAGATAAAGATGCTGCGCCGCCTTTCGTCGGAATCTCCCTCCAGCACGATCAGTGCGGTGGACAGCAGCGTCATCAGTTCCCATCCCAGGAAGAAGGCAAACACGCTCGCGCCGGTGACAACCAGCACCATGGATAGCAAAAATAGCGGCAGCAGAACCCAATACCATGTTCTTCGCGCATTGCCGTAATGCGTGGCGGTATAGGGAAGGGAATAGACCACAGCGGGAATCGAAACGGCGCAAACAAGGAACAGGAAGAAGCCGCCGAGCCGGTCAATGGAAAGCAGGAAAACAAACGGGCTGAACCGCGTGACATCGAGCGTCAATGGTATTCCGCTCAACCACACGCCGATGGTTGCGGCTATGCCTGACGTCAACGCTACAACTGTGACGACTGCGGAAACCGAATCGCCCCAGACAGACGCAGGTCGAAGCATGCGCAGCATACCCGCCATTACAGGAGCGGCCAGAAGCAGGAGAAACAAGGCGGCGAAAACAATGAGCATGGGCGGTTATATTTCTCCGCGGCGTTTGCCGTCCTGATATTGCATCACCGACGCCTTCCTGCCGGAACTTCAAGCTGTGCCAGCATGTCCTGCACGCTGACCAGATGGTTGTTAAAGATCTCCCTGGCGACATCCAACAGGCGAAAGACGGCCGTATCGCGAATGGAGTAATAGACGTTCTGCCCCTCTTTGCGGCCTGCCACGATGTTCCGGCTGCGCAATTGGGCCAGTTGCTGCGACACGGTGCTCTGCTCAACTTCAAGCTTTTCGCAAAGGTCGTTGACGCCGATTTCCCCATCCCTTAACGCGTCGATGATGCGGATGCGCAGCGGATGGGCAAGCGCTTTGAAGAATTCTGTCTTGAAGTGCGCCAGGTCGGCAGCATCCGCGCCAACCCGCTTCGCTCGTGCATGTATAACCATGAATATTCAAATATTACGATATATCTAGAATTAAGTCACGCTGAATTTCTGCGGATTGTCAGTTACCAAAGGATGGTGTCTAGCTCACCGTCTGCTTTTTGTAGAGAGGGGAGATTTCTCTCAGCCGTCCCACGGTTTCCGGGATCACGCTGATCGCGAACTCCACGTCCTCACGCGTGGTCTGCTTGCCCAGGCTGATGCGAATACTGGAGCGTGCGCGCTGCTGCGACATTCCCATGGCAAGCAACACGTGTGAAGGCTCAATCGCGCCTGAGGAGCAGGCAGCGCCGGAGGAGACTGCCAGGCCCTTGAGATCCAGGGCAATTACCAGCGCCTCGCCTTCGATGTAGTCAAACCAGAGGTTGGTAGTGTTGGGCACCCGCGCCGCGCCTGCGCCGTTCACGCCGGCTGATTCCACCTGCTTCAGCACTTTGGCCTGTAGCTGATCGCGCAACGAAGCCATCTCTGTAGGGCCGTTGCTGTCCAGCCACGCCTTCGCCAGTTCAGCAGCCTTGCCCAGCCCAACAATTCCCGGCAGGTTCTCCGTGCCTGCCCGGCGCTGCCGCTCATGGCTGCCACCATAGATCAGCGGCTGCAGAAGCGTGCCCTTGCGGATGTAAGTCGCGCCGGTACCCTGTGGCGCGTGGAGCTTGTGTCCGGAGATGGTGAGCGCATCGCAACCTATTTTTTCGACGTCAATCGGCACTTTGCCGGCGGCCTGCACTGCGTCGGTATGAAAGAAGACATCGGCTTCGCGCGCGATCTGGCCAATCGCCTCGACCGGCTGAAGCACGCCGGTTTCGTTGTTGGCCATCATGATGGTGATGAGCCGAGTGTTGGGGCGCAGGGCCCTCCTCACCTCGTCAGGGTCAACTTCGCACCTCTCGTTTACCGGAACGTAAGTGACTTCACAGCCAATCTGCTCCAGCCGCTTGCAGCTCTTGAGCACCGCGCTGTGCTCGATGGTGGAGGTAATCACGTGATCGCCCTTGTTCACCAGGCCGAAGATGGCGGTGTTGTCACCTTCCGTACCGCCGCTGGTGAAGATAATCTCTGCCGGACGCGCATTCAGCAGTGCCGCAACGGACCCGCGCGCCTTTTCCACCGCCGCCCGGGCATGCTGCCCGTAATGATGGATGGACGAGGCATTGCCGAACTGCTCCAGGTAAAAGGGCTTCATGGCCTCAAACACTTCCGGGAGCACCGGTGTGGTGGCGTTATTGTCGAGATAAACGCGCCGCATAGGGCTATTTTACGCTGTTGCCGATGCCGTTAGGGGCATGCTTGACGAGCGGCGAAACATTCAGCAGACAGCACTCAGTATTCAGCCCCTAACCGGCAAGGAAGAGACCTACAAACGGATCAGATGATCCGAAGCCGAAGCAACCACGTTTTAGACGCGCAAGGGTATGTTTCAGGGGCTGAATGCTGATTACTGATTGCTGAATGCTTCCTTCCCAAAACACTTCAGCCCCTGATTTCTCAGGGGCTGAGTGCAGCAACTATTTTTATGAGGGTCTTACCTACCGTTGCTCAATCGGGATGTAGCGGTTCGGGTACGCGGGTCCAATGTAATCGGCGCGCGGACGAATCAGCCGGTTGTCGTCGAGCTGTTCGATCACGTGTGCCGCCCAGCCGCTGATGCGCGAGACCGCGAAGATCGGCGTGAACAGGTCCACATCGATGCCCAGCGTGGTGTAAGTTGAAGCCGAGTAGAAGTCCACGTTGGCATTGAGGTGCTTTTCTGTCTTGATGTATTTCTCAATTGCCGCGGACATGTCATACCACTTGGGATTTGCGTCCTGCCCCAGGTCGTGCGACATGCGGCGCAGGTGCGTGGCCCGCGGATCTTCCGTGTGGTACACGCGATGGCCAAAGCCCGGCACTTTCTTCTTGTTGTCGAGCAGGTTCTTCACGTAAGAGACCGGCTCCTCACCCTTTTTGTCAATATCGAACAGGATGCGCATCACGGCTTCATTGGCTCCGCCATGCAGCGGGCCTTTGAGCGCGCCGATGGCGCCGGTGATAGCCGAATGCATGTCAGAGAGCGTTGCAGCAATCACGCGGGCGGCGAAGGTGGAGGCGTTCAATTCATGGTCGGCGTGCAGGATAAGAGCGACATCGAGGGCCTTGGTAGCCGTTGGCGTAGGTTTCTCG
>JBAIYI010000558.1:0-19900 GCA_037915955.1 Terriglobales bacterium | reverse complement strand
AAGCGCAAAGGGCTGCTGTTCGCAGGAACCGAGACTGGCGTTTATTTCTCGATCGATGATGGTGGACACTGGCAACCGCTCAAACTGAACCTGCCCACAGTTCCCATTCACGATGTGGAAGTTCATGGTGACGATCTGGTGGTGGCGACACACGGCCGCGCCTTCTGGGTACTGGACGACATAACGCCGTTGCGGCAGGTAGAGACGAACTCGGCTGCAAATGAAGCGATTCTCTTCAAGCCGGAAGCTGCGATTCGGCTGCACTTGCCGGATGCGATCGAACGTCGCGGTCCAGTCGGCGACAATCCGCCGCCGGGTGCGATCATCGACTACTACTTCAAGAGCGCGCCCAAAGAGGAAGTGAAACTCGAAATCTTTGACAGCTCAGGCAAGCTGGTCCGCAGCCTCTCCAGCCGGGAAAAGAAAGAATTTGAACAACCGCCGGAGTGGCCGGACCAGGTGAAGGAGGTCACCACGATTCCCGCCGCTGCGGGAATGAACCGTTACGCGTGGAACCTGCGCTGGGAACCTCCGGTGAAAATTCCCGGTGCTTTCTATAGCGGGCAGGGTCCACAGGGGCCCATCGCCTTGCCGGGCCAGTACACGGTGAAACTGAGCGCTGGTTCGTGGAGCCAAACGCAACCGCTGGAACTGGTGATTGATCCGCGTGTCGCAAAAACGGTGACGCAGGATGCCTTGCAGAAGCAGTTCGATCTTGCCATGCAGGTGCGCCAGGCAAATGAAGACTTGCATATCGCGGTCAATCAGGTCCGCACCATGCGCGCGGAACTCAAGACAGTGCAAGGACGGTTTGCTGACGATCCCAAACTGAAGCAGGTGGTGGCCCAGGCCGATGCGCTCGATAAAAAGATGGCGCCGGTAGAGGAAAAACTCATTCAGGTCAACATGAAGGGATCAGAGGCGAATCTTGCGTTTCCTAACATGCTGAATGAGCAACTGGATTCGCTCAGCAGCGTGGTGCAGGCCGGTGACAGCGCACCTTCGCAGCAACAGGAAGAGGTCTATAAGATGTTGCGCGGGCAGCTGGACCAGCAACTTGCAGCGTGGAAACAGATCATGGGCGCTGATGTACCGGCGTTCAATGAACTGGTGCGCAACAGCAATATTCCCGTGCTGTACCTGCCGCCAAGCGGAGAATAGCGATCGTACGCGGCGGGGTTCGGCAAATGGACCCCGCTGTGCTTTTCATTGGCCCAAGTTCAGTCAGGAAAGTTCGGCAAGAGGCTATGAAAACCAGAAGCGGCGCACATTGACGCTTCCAATTGTCATTGTGGAAGGTATCTAACAGGCTGAAGAGGAATTTACCTTCCAGAGAGGCATCTTTTCAGGCCGCTTTGGATACCAAATACTGGAGGCCGTCTTCGTCTCTCCCCCCGGCCTTCTGATTCGACGCCCGAGCAATACGCGGAGGAAGGTTCATGCGAGCTATCCTGTTCGTTGATGATCATGAAGTATTGGCACGGCTGAGCTGCGAAATCCTGGAGATGCAGGGTTACCGGGCCGTAAGCGCATACAACGGCGAGGAAGCGTTGCGTAAGTTCGAGACCGAAGACTTCGATATCCTGGTGACCGACTACCGCATGGATGGTATGAACGGCGTTGAACTGGCCCGCAAGATCCATGAGACTCGTCCGGAGGTTCCGGTCATTATTGTGACCGGATATGGGCCGGTGGATGGAGGCAAGGACGTTGTGGCCTGCCTGCAAAAAGAAGAGCTCTTTCCCTCTTTGTTGGAGAAGATCAAAACCTTCCTGGATGCGAAGCCGGAGCCAGCGGCAAAAACCGCGTAGATAGCGGTTCCCGCCGGTCTAAGCTGCTGAAATTCGTTCTGATACTATGAGTCGGTGCGCCGGCTCATAGTGAACGCAGACGATTTCGGCCTTACGAGCGGAGTGAATCGCGCGATTTCCGAAGCCAATCACAGCGGCATTGTTTCTTCAGCCACCATCATGGCCAATGCGCGCGCGTACAGTGAGGCCATCCGCATTGCCGGCGGGCAACCGTCATTACATACCGGCTGCCATGTGGTATTGATTGACGGCGAGCCTATGGTGGCGAAGCACCACTCTTTAGTGCAAGAGGGCGGAAGATTTCGCGCCAGCCTGAAGGAATTTGCGCTCGCCGCGATACGCGGAAGAATAGATCCGGCGGAGATCGAGCGGGAAGCGGAAGCGCAGATCGAAAAAATCCAGTCCAGCGGCGTGACGGTGACGCATGTGGATAGTCACAAACATACGCACATGTTTCCTCATGTGTTACGCCCAGTGCTGCGGGCAGCCAGCAATCGCGGCGTGCGTGCGGTACGCAACCCTTTTGAGCCGCGGCGTGCGTGGACGCAGCGGATAATCATGGCAGCGCCCGGACTTTGGCTGCGGTCATGCGCCGTAATGGCCTTCAACATGTTTGCCGCAGAATTTTATCGTACCGTCAAGGCCATGGGTATGGTGACAACAGACGGAACGGTTGGCATCGCCGTGACGGGAAGATTTGACCAGAAAACTGTGATCGCGATCCTTCGGTCATTGCCGGAAGGTACCTGGGAGCTGGTGTGCCATCCGGGGTATTCTGACGCGGATCTGCAGTCGGCGGGTACGCGGCTGCTGCAATCCCGGGAAATTGAGCTTGCTGCGTTAACTTCAGAAGAGACAAAGCTTGAGCTGGCGCGTCAAAAGGTTGAGCTGATCTCCTACGCGGAACTATAACAGCCATAAGAAATGAATCTGGCAGCCGTAATATGAATCAAATCTCAGACTCATGCGCTAAATAACCTGCGAGGCCGGGCACGCGCCGAGCAGGTTTGTGAATGGGCCAAAACCAGTTAAAGCGGATGATGCTCGCGAGCGGTTTTGGAGCGAAGCGACAGGAATAAATGAAAATCGGTATCACCTGTTATCCAACCTACGGTGGTAGTGGTGTGGTCGGCACGGAGCTGGGCATTGAGCTGGCAGCGCGCGGACATGAGGTCCATTTCATCGCTTACCAGCAGCCCATAAGGCTCAATAACAAGCACCCACAGATTTTCTTTCACGAAGTCACGGTTTCACAATATCCGCTGTTCGAGTATCCGCCTTATGATCTGGCGCTGGCCACTCGTATGGCGGAGGTCGCCGAGATTTACGATCTCGACATCCTGCATGTGCACTACGCGATTCCGCACTCGGTAAGCGCTCTGCTGGCGCGGCAGATGCTCGCTGCCATGGACAAGCCTCGCCGCCTTCCCTTTGTGACAACACTTCACGGTACTGACATCACGATTGTGGGAGCTGATCGCTCTTATCTGCCGGTGACGCGCTACTCGATCGAGCAGAGCGACGGCGTGACCGCGATCTCCTATTGGCTCAAGCAACGTACGCTGCAGGAATTCGAAATCAAGAATCCGATCGAGGTGATCCAAAACTTCGTTAACTGTGATGTGTACCGTCGCGATCCGAAGGCAGCCGAGCATCGCGGTGAGTTTGCTTCGGCAGACGAGCGAATCATAGTTCATGTTTCGAACTTCCGTCCGGTGAAGCGGGTCAGTGACGTGATTGAAGTCTTTGATCGCATCCAGAAAGTCATGCCTGCCCGGCTCCTGCTCATGGGCGATGGGCCCGACCGTTCCCGGGCTGAGTGGCTGGTGGGCCAAAAGGGACTGCGCAAAAAGGTAGAGTTCATGGGCAAGGTTGACCATGTAAATGAAAAGCTTTCCGTGGCAGACCTGATGCTGGTGCCCAGCGAACTGGAGTCGTTTGGTTTGGCTGCCCTGGAGGCAATGGCTTGTGAAGTCCCTGCGGTGGCGACGGCGGTGGGCGGCGTACCGGAGGTGATCGAGCACGGGCGGACCGGCTTTCTGGCGCCCGTTGGCGATGTGGAGACCATGGCGCGCTGCGCAATCGAGATCCTGTCCGACGAAAAGCGCCTGCGCGAAATGGGAATGCTGGCGCGATGGGAAGCCCAGGCGCGCTACTGCACCACAAAAATCATTCCCGAATACGAGATGTTTTATAAGCGCGTGGTGGAACGCGCAGCGTAGAGCGGTGAGGCTGGGCTGTCACCGAGCAGATCGTTCTGTAGCACCGGCAGTTCAAGCATGACAAGCGTTCCCTGGCCGTCGCGGCTTTGCACAATCATCTTTCCTTCCTCGCCGAACAGGACATGCAGCCGCTCCGCGACGTTCACCATGCCTATGCCCCGTCCTGAACCCATGGAGTGAGCGGCAACAGCGGGCGGAGCGCTCATGCCCACACCATCATCTTCCACCTGAATGATCAGCTTGCCTTCCTGCAGCCGGCTGCGGATCGTGATGCTGCCGCCATCTACTTTGGGCGCCAGTCCGTGCTTGATGCTGTTTTCCACCAGCGGTTGAAGAAGGATGGAGGGTACGACGATGTCGAGCGTATCCGGATTCAGGTGCTTGTATACCCGCAGCTTGTCGCGGCCGAAGCGAACGACCTCAATGTCCAGATAGTCATCGACAAATTCAATCTCTTCACGCAGCTGCACGAACTCGTCATGCTTGCCCAGCAGGCGGCGCAGGATTTTTGAGAGTTTGAGGATGAGCTCCCGCGCTCGATCAGGATCAAAGCGCACCAGCGAGGAAATCGAGTTGAGCGTGTTGAAGAGGAAATGCGGGTTGATCTGGCTTTGCAAGGCGTCGAGCCGCGCTTCCAGCAGGAGTCGCTCCGACTCTTCCAGTTTCATCTCGATACGCGCGTTATTCCAGATTTTGATAGGGATCGCAATGGTTGCCACCACCGCGGCAAAGGTCGTGATCATTGCCACAGGGGACGGAAGATAGAGGGCCCACAGCAGCTTTGGAACCGCGTAATGAATTTCCAGCCGGGCCGCCTGCAACGCGATGATGATCAGGAAGAACGCGGTTTGCCAGTCGATCCGAGGGTGCCGAAGGTTTCTCCTGATCCAGCGCCACACGCTGAGGTCAATGAACGGCGAGAACGTCCAGATCTCTTCTTCATTGCGGCAGAAGTGGCGCAGCGAGCCCGCAAGAAGACCGGCCACCATGTTCACCGGCAGAGTGAGATATTCGCCATAGAACATTGCCGGGAGCGCCATGAATGCGCCGCCCAAAGTTCCCGCGATCCGGCCGCCGATTACACCCATCAGGACAGCCGCTTCAAAGCCCATATCGGCAGCAAGGAAATTTTTTACCGTAAAGCGGATGTAGACGCCCAGGGCGAACGGGAAGCAGGTGAAGAGAATAAACATCAGGTTCTGCTGTACGGTGCGGCGGTGCGCGAAAAGCAGCTTCTTGAACTCGCGTGAGCGGCCCAGCGCGCTGGAGACGGCGGTGGCAACGCCGAGCTTGATCAGGAGCTGTATGAGCAGAAACTGAAGGTCCACCCTGCTATTTTTTCATGAAATCAGCAAAAGTCGGCGATTATTACCCGCGCGCGGAGTGGAGTTGTGCGTTCCCAAAGCGAAAAGGCGAGAAAGGCGTGAGGTCAGAAGCGGGTTGCCGGCCCATCATGAGGTTCGCCATGAGCTTTGCGGTAGCCGGAGCCAGGAGAATGCCATTGCGATAATGACCGCTGGCGATGAAAATGCCCGCCTCGGTCTGGCCCATGATGGGCAGGTCGTCAGGGGTGCCGGGACGGAGACCAGCCCACGACGAAGTAATTTTGGCATCGGCAAGTTCAGGCAGGTACTTTGAGGCCGCATGCTTCAGCCGTTCGATAGTCTCTTCTTCCACAGTCTTGTCGAAGCCGACGTCTTCCACAGTGGCTCCTATCAGGATTTTGCCGGAGCTGCGCGGAACGATGTAGGCATCCGGCGCACGAACCACATGTTGAATCAACTCCGGATCGTGCGGTTCCAGATAAAGCATCTGTCCTTTGCGCGGACGAACCGGTGCGCCCGACCATGCGCCGCAGCAGTTCACCAGCATTTTGCACTGTATGGTTCCGTGCGAAGTAAGAACCGCGATGCCCCGTGGCGAAGCTTGCCCTGTACGGAATTCTGTTTGGCCGAAAATCTCGATGCCTGCGAGCTCTGCTGCTTTTACGGCGGCGCGCACCAGCAACACCGGGTCCACACTGCCTTCCTGCACCAGATAAACCGGGAGACTCCTGGAACGAAGGGAAGGTTCGAGCCGGCTGAGTTCCTCCCGCGAGATGGCGCGATACTCCGGCGGTGCATTGTGAACTTGACCAATTGCAATGGTGCCGTGCTGGCGAAAGTCGGTTTTTATGCCCGATGCGCGTTCCACCATATTCACGAACTCTGGATAAAGGCGCGCGCTTTCGCGAGCAAGAGACTGCAGAACATACGGCGTCTCCGGATCGGAAGCGGCGAGCATACCGGCGGCTGCTGAAGAAGCTTCCTGCCCCGGCGCATCGCGTTCCAGGATAATGACTCGAGCGCCGTACTTGCTGAGCTCCAGCGCCAACGACAGTCCAATGATCCCCGCGCCGGCGATGACTACATCGGGTGACTTCACAGGTCCATTTTAATGCTCAGCAAATTTCGAAAGGGCGATGGCGAGCGCTACTCGCCCGCGGCGCGAGAACTGACCTGAGTCGCGCCCGGATTGGTGCTCTCAACCAGTTTGGAAAAAACCACCAGCCGCTTCGGTGCGGGCCCGATGTAGTAAGTCGGATAGCAGGTGATCAAAGTCAGCTGGGGATTACTGGTCTGGCGGATCACGCTGAGATCGTCCGGCATCACGATCTTCTTGCTGGTGACTTCGTATTTGTAGGTCTCTCCGGCGCGGCGGACCGTGATTTCGTCACCACGGTTTAGCTCATAGATATGCCGGAAGAAAGTGTCGCGATGGGCAGTGATCACTGCGTTGCCAGGCTGGCCGGGCATAGCCGTTTGACGCATGTGTCCGGGACCTTCCGAAAGATCTTTGCGCGACGCGCCTTCCACGACGATCGCATCGAGGTTGATCTTAGGGATGATTACGCGTGTAAGCATGTCTTCGGGAGAAAGCTGCGCGTGCCCAGGCACGTTGATTTGTGCAGCTTGTTGCTCCCACTGCTGCGCGAGCTGTTTCTGGCGATGGAACATGCCCCAGTACTGGCTGCCTACATAACCAAGCAGCACCAGACCGAAAACGATGAGCAGAGCGGCAACCATGCTGCGCGGCGAGCGCGTTGCTCTCTGAAACCAATCACGACTCGAGTGGGTGAGTTCCTCAAGCCACCGGCTTAGGGACGCTTTGTTCCAGCGATAATCCATCCGTTTTGTTAGATGCAGCCCAACAGGTATCTAGCGGGAGTGCGTCCAACGGGCGGAGATGAGGCCGCCGATCAGGGCGCCGATTGCCAGAATCGGAACCAGCGGCACCGCACTGGAGTACACCTGAGTTGCTGGCCGGGGACCAGAAAGTATTTGATCAGGGTTGAATCCCATGGCCGCCAGCGCTGAGTCTTCCCGCCTGTGCAGACTCGCCTGCGGAGGAGCACCTGAACGCCGTGGCCGGGCCGTATTTTCAGGCTGCGTGACCTGCGGCATCACGCTGAATTGCACCTGGCTGCGGCTGCCATCAACCGCTACTCCGTTTGCATCCACCAGTTGCACCGTGATGGTATGGCTGCCCGGGGTCAAGCCAGTGAATGTGGTCTCCGCCTGCTCGGTCTGTACGGGATCACGGTTGTCGAGCTGCACCTGGAATGTCTGGCGCGGTGGATTGATGGCGTTCTGCCTCGGCTCAAATGTGTACTGGACCGAGATGGCGTTCTGCTGCAGTTTTTGTCCCTGCTGCGGAGAAATGATGCGCACCACGGATGGCGCGGCAGCGTTGCCGCCGTTGGCAGCGTTTGAAGTGACCTGCGCCAGCAGGCCCAAACCCGCTAGCACAAACAGTGTGACGATGGTTCCGAAGGCGCGGATTTTTACCGAAGCTTTATAGAAGATTTTCATCATCTGCCCACAATGAGAATTTGAGTGCCACTGGTTGGCCGGCAGTGCGGATTGCGAGTACTCGCGCCGCTTCCTGCTGCAACGGCCTAACCTCTTGAAAATGCTTCTCGAACGAAAGGGAACAGGGGGTTACTGCGGGTCTGCTTAGTACGGTATGTGAGCAATCGCTGGGCCAGAATGCACCAGCCGATTCGGGGATTCCGGCCTGAGAAGAAGCTTTGATTGACAGAGCAGCAGTTCTGCTGAACAATGTCTCTGCTCATCAATCCAAAGCTGAATGGAGTTGTTTTATGTCTGATGTGCCGCATGATGACGGCGCCAATCCCGTAGTGCGCACCATCCTGATCGTGGTTGCGGTGATTTACATGATCGGCTCGGCCATTTTTATGGTCCAGGCCTATAACCGCATGAACGACCTGGAGCAGCATCAAGCGGTGCTGCAGAAAGAGCTCCTGAAGAAGGTTGATGACGCGAACGCCAGAACCCGCGCGTCAGTGGACGTGCTGGCCGACAAAGTCGGCATGACCCATAAGGAACTCAGCAAGAAAGCCAGCGATATCCAGGCGGCAGAAAAGGCCACCGAGTCGCGCCTGAAGGCGGACGAAGAGTCAACCCAGAAGGAAATCGGCGCGGTCAAGGGTGAAGTGAGCGGCGTTAAAGGCGACGTCGTGAAGGTGAGCGCTGACGTTACAGACACCCGGAACGATCTCAGCGCGACCAAGACCAAGCTGGAACACGCAATCGGCGACATCAATAAACACAGCGAATTGATCGCCACTACGAAAGATGAACTCGAGTTCCTGAAGCATCGCGGCGACCGTGATTATTTTGAGTTCACGCTGAACAAGGGCAAGGATCCGAGCCGCGTCTCGATCGTGAGCCTGCAATTGAAGAAAACTGATCCTAAAAAGAACAAGTTCAGCCTGACTGTGATCGCGGAAGACAAGAAGATCGAAAAGAAAGATCGCAACATCAATGAACCGCTGCAGTTCTATACGGGACGGGATCGCGCGCTCTTTGAAGTGGTGGTGAATTCGGTGACGAAAGATGCGGTAACCGGATATCTCTCCACGCCGAAGAACGCCACCACAGCACAGCTCCCCAGCCACGGAACACAGCAGTAGATTCTCTGCGTGGCGTCCGTCCGGGCGCCACGCGTTTCAAGAATCATCGCGTCCCTCCCTCGATTTTCCAGCTGCTCAATTACACTGATTTGTATGCTCTCCCCATCTGCACTCACGCGTTCGCATCTGCTCGGCTATCTGGCGCTCTGCGGGATCTGGGGAAGCACATGGCTCGCAATCCGCATCGTGGTGCAATCGGTTCCCCCGCTGGAGGCTGCCGCAATCCGCTTTCTAGCCGGCGCTCTGCTTCTGCTCGGCCTGGCGTTCGCGCAGCGGCGCAGGTGGCCAGATGGAGAGCGCCAGTGGAATGCTCTGTTGGTTCTCTCCCTCACCATCATGGCCATTCCTTACGGGCTGCTCTTCTGGGCTGAGCAATACGTGACGTCCGGAATGACGGCTGTTTTGTTTTCAGCCATGCCGCTGGTGGTGGCGCTGTTCACGCCGCTTATGACCGGCAAAAAGGTGCCGCGACAGGCTGTGTTTGCCATGCTGCTGGCCTTCGGAGGCCTGGCCTACATGTTTTATGACGGATTGGGAAACGATCGGCGGGCGTTGCTCGGCGGATTTGCCGTGCTGGCAGCGGTTGTGATCAGTTCATGGTCCGTCGTTTACGCGAAAGGGCGCCTGCAGGAAGTGGATGCGGTCGTCTCCACGGCGATGCAGTTGCTGTTTGGTTCGATTGCGCTGTTCTGGGGCACGTGGGCGCTCGAATCGAGACGGCACGCGGTGTGGAACCGTCCTGCACTGCTGGCCCTGAGCTTTCTCGTGATATTTGGGTCGTGTGCCGCCTTTGTGATCTATTATTGGCTGCTCAAACACATGCAGCCTTACCAACTCTCGACTCTCAACCTCATGGTGCCGATCATCGCCGTGATTGAAGGAGCTGTTTTGCAGCATGAACACGTGGGCGGGTTGATGATCATCGCGATCGCTCTGGTGCTGGGCGCGGTTTCCGTCGCACTGCGTGCGCAGACCGAACCATCACGGCCTGACGGGCGCGTGTTGGTGGTGCAGGAAGAGAATCGATAACCGGTATTTGGTGCTTGGAATTTGGACCTTGGTTTGCTTTACCGAGTGAGACACTGATCCTTTCCAATGGAGCTTTTTGTGAAAAGAAACCTCCTGTCTGTTTCAGCCCTTGTCCTGGTGCTCATGGCGGGATCGCACTCACAGAAGATGCCGACCGTCTCCACCTTCTCCATCGTTGCCGTTGATCCCGCAAACGGTGATCTTGGGGTGGCGGTAGCATCGCGCTATTTTTCCGTGGGTTCGGTGGTGCCCTGGGCCATGGCGGATGTGGGCGCTGTAGCGACGCAGGCGAACGTCAACGTGGGCTACGGGCAGCAGGCGATCGATCTGCTGCGGCAGGGAAACACAGCGCAGGAAGTGTTGAAAAAAATTCTTGCCGACGACAAGTTTGAGGGCAAGGACGGCCGGCAGGTGGCGATTGTGGACGCGAAAGGAAATGTTGCCGCGTACACGGGACCGAACGCGCCCAAGTGGGCTGGCGATCGCCAGGGCAAAACGTGGTCAGCGCAGGGAAATATTCTGGTTGGACCGCAGGTTCCGGAAGCGATGGGGAAAGCCTTCGAATCGACCCAGGGCGAGCTGGCAGAGAAGTTGTATGCGGCTCTCAAGGCCGGGGATGCAGCGGGGGGTGACGCGCGCGGCCGGCAGTCAGCTTCGATGCTGGTTGTGCGCAAGCGCGGCGGACGTAACATAAATAATGACCGCTACGTGTACATCAATGTGGACGATAACCCCGATCCTTTTGCTGAGCTTCGCCGGCTCCTGGATCTCAATCTGGCGTACAACTACGGTGATCAGATGTACAAAGCACTTGGGGCCGAGCCGGTAGATGCCAAAAAAGCCGAAGCTGCGGGCACCCGGGCGCTGAGCTATGCGCCGAATAACTACGGTATGCACATGAATGTTGCTTTCGTGCATTACCTTGCAGGCGACAAACAGGCCGCCCTCGACGAGTTCATGAAAGCAAAAGCTCTTAAGCCTGCGACCTTTGACAAAGACTGGAAGGAGGAGGCCGGATACGGTCCTTTCAAACCAGTGCTGGCGGATAAGGATTTCCTTCAAAAATTGTTCCCGACTGGAGTGCCGCAATGAGAGAGCTGCGGAAAACTCGGAGCCAGCGAGCTGCAATCTAACAGCTGAGAACGCGTGCTCAGGAATCTAAAAATTCGTGTGCGCCTGCCAGCGCGTGTTGGTGCGTTATGCGTGGCTGTGTGTCTGCTCGCATGTGGGTCGATAAGCGTTCATGCGTACTCTGTGCTGACGCACGAGCAGGTTGTGGATTTTCTCTGGGACTCCAACATCAAGCCGATTCTTCTGGACCGGTTTCCTCTCTCCACACCTGAGCAGCTTCGCCAGGCTCACGCGTTTGCTTATGGCGGCTGTCTGATCCAGGACATGGGGTATTACCCGGGTGGCAACAAGTTTTTCAGCGACCTGGTTCATTACGTCCGCAGCGGGGATTTTGTCGACGAACTGATCCACCAGGCGCAGGACCTAAACGAACTGGCTTTTGCGCTGGGAGCGTTGGCGCACTACGCGGCTGACACTCAGGGCCATCCCGCGATCAACCGGGCTGTCCCGATTGTATTCCCGAAGTTGCGCAAAAAGTACGGCCCGGAGGTCACGTACGAAGAAGACAAGGTTGCGCATGTGCAAACGGAGTTTGGCTTTGATGTGCTGGAAGTCGCCAAACAGCGCTACACATCGCAGGCCTTTCATGATTTTATTGGCTTTGAGGTTGCACGGCCTCTGCTCGAGCGGGCATTCGTAGCGACCTATGGAATCGAACTGAAGGACCTGCTCAGAGATGAGGATATGGCCATTGGAAGCTACCGTCACGCCCTCAGTGTCTGGGTGCCACGGTTGACCAAGGTGGCTCTGATCACAAAGAAGAAAGAGCTTGAGGCGCTGCCGAACTTCAACGCGCATAAGTTCCGTTACGTGCTGAAGCGGGCCCAATACGAAAAGGAGTGGGGAAAGAACTACTACCGGCCGAACTTCTTCGTCAAATTCCTCGCCGTAGTGGTAAAGATCCTTCCCAAGATCGGGCCGTTGCGAGCGCTGGACATCAAACCCCCTACAGCAAAAACCGAGCAGATGTATTTTGCCAGCCTGGATGAAACCCTGAAGGCTTATCGGCGGGAACTGCGCCTGCAAGGAGAATTGCAGGTGCCGCTGGAGGACGAGGATCTGGATACAGGACGCCGTACCACCCCGGGCGAGTACAAAATGGCCGACCGCGCCTATTCGCATCTGGTACGAATGCTGGCGGACGACAAGTTCGCGCAGTTAACGCCGGAACTTCGGGCCAACGTGCTGGCTTTTTACGGAAATCTCGATCAGCCCTTCGAGACCAAGCGCCACAAGGAAGAATGGAATACTCTATTAAAGAACCTTGAGGCGCTACGGCAGCAGAGCACCGTTGCCCGGCAGCAATCACCTGATGGCATCAGCAAACCCGGTCCCTGACCTCGTGATTCCCGCACCATCCCTGCGCGGGCGCATCCTGAACCGCATCGTGCGAACCGTGGTAAAGCAATGGCCGCGACACAACCCCGAAATCGTGGTACGGCGGTCGCGCCAGTTCTTTGGCGTGCCTGGACACCTCACCTTCCTCTACGCGAAGAACGTGACGATCACGCCAGTGAGCGAGCCGCCCGGTGAGTGGCTTGTCCCGTCCGGAACCACAGATCCAAATCGAGTAATTCTTTATATGCACGGTGGTGGCTACGTGAGCTGCTCCATTCGTTCGCACCGCCCCATCACTACGGCGCTGGCGCGGATTGCCGGCACGCGTGTCTTCTCGCTGGAGTACCGGCTCGCACCGGAGCATCCATGTCCCGCAGCTGTGGACGATGCCGCTGCCGGATACAACTGGCTTGTGCAGCAGGGACATGAGCCGCGCGACATTGTGCTTGCCGGAGACTCCGCGGGCGGGGGCCTGGTGATTGCCACGATGTTGCGTTTGCGTAGTGAATCAGTGCCGTTGCCAGCGGCTGCGGTCTGCTTTGCTCCATGGGTCGACCTGACTGGAAAATGCCATTACCGCAACGGGCAGGACTACTCCATGTTTGGCGGAGATGAAGTGGCAACGTTTGCCGGGTTGTACCTTGGCGGCGTTGCCGCAGAGCACTGCGAAGCCTCGCCCGTCTTCGCGGACTTGGCAGGGCTGCCCCCTCTGCTTATCCAGGCGAGCAACACTGAATTGCTATTCGACGACGCACTGCGTCTCCACCAGCGAGCGCTGGCGGCAGGGGTGCGCAGCCGTTTAGATGTGTATCCGGGACTGCCGCACGTCTGGCAGATGTTCGTTGGTCTCGTCCCGGAAGCGGAAGCGGCGCTGCGGCGGGTTGCGGAGTTCATCGCACAGGCCCGCTTGCCCGCGACTCATTGCGAACAGAGAGAAATCCAAGCCACTGACGAGCACCGATGAACACTGATTGAGGATGCGCTAGCGCGCCGCATCACAGTGTCGTCATTCCACTGACACAAATCCCACGTTGATGTTTACTTCTTCAACAGGCTCCTCGTTCTTGATGGCTTCGCAATAGTCGCGCCAGGAAGGGAACTGGAACTGGCGTTCTTCGATCTCCGAACGCGAGGCGCCTGCCGGCAGTGTGAGGAAAGCAAGGAATTTTTCCTGCATGTGCGCTTCCGCGTTGAACTCATCGAGCCAGAGGAACTGGCCTTCTTCGTTGATTTCCAGGAACCACCAGCGACCCTCTCGGTCAATGGCGAAATCGAGTGACCCGAAGGAAATGCCGGCTTTCTTCGCAAACCGAAGCACCGCCTGCTCGACGTCCAGAGGGGTTTGGATCGGCTTTACCTCGACTTGTCCCTGACCCGCATCCTGGCGCCAATCGAGCGCGCCTTTGGGAGTGCGCACGGAGTACGAGTAGACGGTCTCGCCCAGCAGCACCATGCGAACGTCAAATTCTTTGTCCACCAGATCCTGGTAGATGGCTGGTGCGTACGTGAGGACTTCATCGTCTTCGGGCAACTGATCTTCTTTGATCTTGAACGTTTCCGTGACGGCCATGCCGCCTTCGCTCTTCTGCCAGATATGGGGGAAGAAGGCCTTACAGATTGCCTCCTGCCGCGGAGCGCGCAGATATTCACGGACGACAGCCGGCTCATTGGACATGAGCGTCTGCGGGACCAGCATGCCGCTGGCTGCGGCCATGAGAAGCTGCACGGATTTGTTATTGATGTGCCGTGAGGCGTCGTAAGGATTGATGCAGCGCACCGGCAGCTCGCTTAGCAGGTACAGGACTGACCAGTTGAACCAGCGGTATTCGCCTTCAGCGAACTTCTTGTCCGGCTCGGCCGTATTGGGGTGGTGGACCGGAGGCTGCGGGCGGCGAACCCACACCACATCCCCTTCGTCTACGGAGTGCTCTCCCAGACGCAGGCGCGTGCGGCCATCGAAATAGATGGAAGCCTGCTGCTTGCTTTGCCATCCAGGGCCGATCCAGCAGACGACCTTGTAACCAGCCTGTTCCAGTGCCCACTTTAAAGGTGCGGTGTGATTGTCATTAGGGTGGGCGAGAACGATGATTTTCATGAGAGCCTCCGGAAATACTGATAAAGAAAAGGGTTGGGGTGGCCTCCGTCAGGCGCACCCCAAAACAGCAATTAGCACTCGCCCGGATCGCCGTCCGCGGTGGTGGCTGCGGCCGCGAAGGTGCAAACCGTCAGCGTACGGAGGCCGCCGGTTACGTTGTTCACTTCTTCCTGGCTCAGTTCACGCGCGTTTTGACGGCTCAGTACTCGCTTATCGTTCTTCATTCTTTTTTCTCCTTTCGGGTGTGTGGGGCGGAAGTGCTGCCCCAACCTTGTTCCCGCGGCCCTGTTCAGAGCGCGGCGAAATTCAGCATGTTTCCGGGTTCGGGGCTTCGTCGCCGCCCAGACCGGACACGGTTACCACCGTGCAAATGGTGAGCGTACGCAGGCCGCCAGTGATGCGGTCGACTTTAGCCTGTGTGAGCTCGCGAGCGTTGGTGCGCTGCAGGACTCGATTGTCGTGGTATGAACGGGGAAACCGCCTGTGACCTGGTGCCCTTCTTTGGCACTCAGTTCCCATGCTCCCAGACGATTCAGGACCCTAGTCTCCTTGCGATGTTGCATAAAGTTTTCCTCGTGCATTTTGCGAATATTGGCCCGCCGCGGAGCCAAACTTGTTGCGCGCATGCAACTCGGTCAGGGATCCGTTACGCGCGAGATGAATAACGCGGCCCGCGATGGCAATTGTGTCAGGCCGGTGGGCGGCGAATATACGTGTAATGCGCAACTCGGCCAGCATGGCGGCAATGCGTTGCTCCGTGGCGATGTCCAGATGGCTGGTGGCTTCATCGAGAATCAGAATCGCCGGCTGGTGATAGAGGGCGCGGGCCAGCAGAAGGCGCTGTTGCTGTCCGCCGGAGAGCGCGCTACCCATCTCCCCGATGAGCGTTTCATAACCCATGGGCAGGGCGGCGATGTCATCTTCAAGGCAGGCAAGCCGTGCACATTCCTTCACCCGATCGAGATCCGGCACATCAGAGGAAAATGCGATATTGGAAGATACCGTACCGGCAAAAAGTGAATCATCCTGCAGGACGAAGCCGACCTTCGCACTGACCGCAGCGCGAGAAGTGGAAACCGAGTGCCCGGCGATGATGACATCGCCCTGCTCCGGAACCAGCAAGCCGGCCATCAACTTAAGTAAGGTGGACTTGCCCGCACCGGAGGGGCCGGTTAGTGCGACGCATTCTCCCGGCTCGATATGCAGATCAACGTCTCGCAGCAGCCAGGGATCGCTCTCCGAATAGCGGAAGGAGAGAGACCTGACTTCAACGCCAGCCGAAGATGGAGAAACCGGTCCGGTGGCTTCGGCCAGAGACTCCGGTTTGGCAAAAGCTATGTCTGACAGGCGTTCGGCCTGGAGTGACAGCATGCGGAATTCGAATCCGCGGTCCACCAGGGCGATCATGCGCACCTTGAATTGCTCCTGGTAAGCAACGAAGGCGAACAGCATGCCCACGGTGAGTTTGTTCTGTTGAACCAGCAGTACGCCGACCCAGACCACGGCAACGGTTTGCAGACCGAAGATCAGGAGATTGGCTGACCTTACCAGGATGGACAGGCGCTCGCTGGCAACCTGGGCATTCACGTTCGCCACCAGCAGGTTCATCCAACTGCCTTTGCGGCTGTCTTCACGGCCGAAGACCTTGATGGTGCGGATTCCGCGCAGCGTCTCCAGGAAGTGGCTTTGCTGGCGGGCGGCGCGGGTGATCTGTTCTTCCGTGCGGTCGCGCAGTGGCCGGTAAGAGAAGGCGCGGACAGCGGCATAGATTAGCAGTCCGGCAATGGCAACGAGCGCGAGCAGCGGGCTATAAAGGAACATCACCGCCACCACAAACAGCGAAACCGCGCCATCCAGCAGGGCTTCAATAAAGTTGTTGGTGAGCGTCCGCTGAATCACCTCAGCGCCGTCAAAACGGGAGATCAAATCGCCGAAGTAGCGGCGCTCGAAGTAAGACACGGGCAGCCGCAGCAAATGAGAGAACAAGTTGGCAAACCACTGCAGCTTGATTGCCGTGCCGAAATAGAGGGTGGCCCAACTGCGCAGACCGGCAAGAAACGCCTGCAGCACGACCAGCAACATAAAACCTACGCCGAGCGAGGCCAGCAGAGAGGCCCGGGAGGCGTGGGCAGCCTTGTCCACGGCGATCTGGAGAAACAGCGGGCTGACAATGGCGAAGAGTTCCAGTGCAATAGCCAGCACGGCAACTTGAAGCAGGGCGCCGCGAAGTCCTACGATGCGGCCGGCCAGGTCGCGCAGCCGCAGTTCGTGAGCTTCCTTGCGCGGTGTGAAGGCCGGCGTAGGGGTGAGTTCCAAAGCCACGCCGGTAAAGTGGTCACTGGCTTCGCGGTAGCTCATGCGGCGTATGCCGCGTGCAGGATCGTGGATCAGGATGTACTTCTCCGTGGCGCGTTTCAATACCACGAAGTGCGTCATGTCCCAGTGCAGGATGCATGGTGTTTGCAGGTATGGAAGATCTTCAAGCTCTATGCGAAGCGGACGGCTGGAAAGTTCAAGACGGGAGGCGAAGTTGATGAGTTGGCCGAGAGTGGATCCGCGCAGGGAGATGGAACATCGGTCACGAAGCGCGGCCAAATCGACGCCCAGACCATGGTAGTTTGCGACCATGGCGAGGCAGGCGAGGCCACATTCAGTGGCTTCGGTCTGGAAAATCATGGGTAATACTGAACGGGACCACAGATTGCGCAGGAAATTTTTGGGCGACTCAGCCGAGTGCTGATTCATTCGCCCTCCCGGTGAAGCAGCCAATGGAACAGCGAGCGGCTTCCGGCCGGAACGTCTGCTGTGGCACGAACGCCGGAGAACGGCGGCTCCGATTCAGGCACAGCCGCGGTGATAAGCGCGTCTGACGAAGAGCCAAAACCGCCTGTTGCGGCGGCGGAGATTCGAACTTCAAGAATCGTGATGTCTCTTTTGCGCGGCTCAACTGAAGAGGATGGCGCGAATATGGATACGTGATCGCCAACTGCCAGCCCGGCGGCAAGCCGCTGCGGAACGGTAAAAGAGATCCTGTGGTCACCACGGGTGGAGATCGTCACAGGTATGGAGCGGGTATCCGGCACCCGAATCAGGAGCAATACCGCGGTCCCCGCAATCGCCAGCAAAAGAGCCAGTCCCGAAAGCAGCGTAATAGAAAGAGGCCGGATGAGAACCACCTCACCTTCCATCCGAAGCCTGGCTGCAATGGGCTCCGGGCGGAAAAGTGGAAGCGTAGCGGAAGACTCCGGGTTTGCGCTCTGCGGGGGCATGCTTTATTTGTCTTCGACCGGAAGGCGTCACTCTTGAATGGGGTCAATACTAAATGCGGGAACCGGGGAGAATAAGAGTTGCATTAGAAAATCGTAAGTTTCCGTTCCATTTTGGAACTGACCCCAAGGCGGGCTAGCGCAGCCAATCCCTTCTAAGATCATTGCATTCTGGCCTAAGATGCTGAGGGAGAAGGAGTTGAAGGCAGCTATTGGTCACGGAGGAGCAAAGGGGTTCATCCGCACGGGCATGAATGCTTCCTCGTTGCATCCAGACGAATCTATTGCTATTCTTTCCAGACATGGCGTTGCAGAAGCTCATTCGCGGCACGGTTATTTGCCTCATGCTGACCATAGCGGCATTGGCAAACGTTGTGTCGTTCTCAGTTGACGCGGATGGAGATGCAGCAACACCGCCAGTAACGGTGGATTTCCACTTTGTGGGCCCCGTGCAGAAGAGCATGCACCAGCATGCGGCGGTGAAGTTACCCGTTCCAGTACTTACGCCAATTACGCCTATTGCCGTTGTGCACTGGCAAAACGTGGTAGCCGGCCACAGCGAGTTACATCCTCTTCAGGCTATTCCGCAGACGTCTCTTCCTCTGCTTTGCTAGCTGAGCTTCGACCCGGCGGGTACGCCGCGCGGGCTCCTCGATAGCGCAGCTCTATTTCCATTCTTCTGTGATTGTTTTGTTGCGCTGAGCCGCGGTTTCCGGCCCGGTCTTCTTGCTCCGTTTTCTCGCGAAAATTTGTGATCCGCAGCTGGAACCCAGTGTTCCAGCACGAGACTAGGAGCAGGCCGAGCTCTTATGGTTTTGAGATTACCTCGCGGCTCTTTGGCGAGGGGGCCGGGCTTGGGGCGCCCGGCCTTTTTTATTGCTCTTTTGAAATTGCTATTTCCCGTTTGGCAGGACTAAGCCGACGCCAACGCTGTTGAAGCTGACCCACTCCTTCGACGATCCGCCAGCTTGAGGGTCAGACATGGTCAGTTCCGCTTTCGACTCACCGTGTTTAGATTTGAATTTCACCAGACTATCGGTTTTCACGAGCATATGCCGCAGCCGGGCGGGAATATCTGTGACCTGTTTCCATGTCAGGCTCAGATGGACGCGCAAGGGGGCAAAGATCTGTGGGCCGGGGCAAAGCAGGTGGAGGATCGGCGTGGGCTGCGAGTTGTCATACTTCACGACGGAGCAGGAGATGGAAGCGTCAGTGGTTTTGAACTCCTCATTGACCCACTTGCCCTGGACCGGGTGACTGGGAAAAATTGGAGTATCGGCGGTGTTGGCGTTTGCGCAATTCGGAGCCAGGCAGGAGGGCGCCACGGGAGCGGTTTGATTCGAGGTGGTTTGGGACTGGGCCGAAAGAGCCGCAAAAGTAATAGCAATCAAACACAGGGTCCGATACAACATGGTTCGTCCTCAATGAAGCGATTAGATGCTGCCCAGCTTAGGTGAGCAGCCTTAACCCGACCACTCAGGCGCAATTTGACCAACTTTCCTGGCGTGCGAGGTTTCAGCCGCCACCAGGCAACCAGCAGCTCTGGAGTTACGTTCGAGCTCACGGATACACTCGCGAAATTACTCGAAGCAAGGTGGGGTGAGCTCTGCTTACGCGGTCTGCTCTTCCTTGAGGTTGAGGCGCTCCATCATCTGCTGGCGAATCAGGTATTTCTGGACCTTGCCCGTGACGGTGAGTGGGAACTCGTCAACGAAACAGATATATCGCGGCACTTTGTAGTGGGCAATCTGGCCGCAGCAGAAGTTGCGGAGTTCATCCTCCGTAATCTGTGCTCCGGCGCGGAGCTTGATCCAGGCGCAGAGTTCCTCGCCGTACTTTGAATCAGGCACGCCCACCACCTGCGCAGCCTCAATGGCAGGATGGGTAAAGAGGAACTCCTCAATTTCGCGGGGATAAATGTTCTCGCCGCCGCGGATGACCATGTCTTTGATCCGGCCGACGATGTTGCAGTAGCCTTCGTCGTCGATCGTCGCAAGGTCGCCGGTATGCATCCAGCCTGCGGCATCAACCGC
>JBAIYI010000754.1:0-2263 GCA_037915955.1 Terriglobales bacterium | reverse complement strand
TTTGTCGTCGCCGGAGCGGAGGGCTTCGGTGGCGCAGTGCTGGAGGTGGTTCTTCATCAGGATCCGTTCCACGGCCCGCAGCGACTCGTGGACGGCAGACATCTGCACCAGCACATCGGGGCAGTAGCGCTCCTCTTCCACCATCTTCTGTACGCCACGGACCTGCCCTTCCACGCGCTTCAGGCGGACCTGCAGGTTTTCCTTGACCGCGCTGTCAACGTGGGCGGCGTGTTCGGGATGAGATTTCTTTCGAGCCATAGGATATTGATATACCCCCAGGGGGTATATGTCAACGAGCCAATCCACAGCTTACCCTGCCGCCCTGGGGCAATACGTGATCTATGACACTGTTCTCCGGACTGCTCTGCGTTTAGAATCTACTGTTTCCACTCAGATCGTTCCACGGAATGGAACGCATGCAGGAGCCTCATGACCCTACTGGATGTGGTGTTTAAGTACGGAACTCCGCCCGGCGAAAAACAGATGATCGCCCTCAACAATGCCTGGGAGGTTTATGGCGTGCGCAAGATCCGCTTTGACGAGAAAGAACGCACCATCCGGGTGGAGTTCGACGCTACGCGACTGACCGACAATGAGGTTGCTGCCATCCTGCGCCGGGCAGGGATTGATCTGAGGGAGAAGGTTCAGTTGGTCTAAGAGCAAGCTTTTTAGGGTGAGGGTGCCGAGTAAGGGCTACGGCCGGCAGGAACTTCGCTTTGGGCCAAAAATGCAACGAGGCACTTTCACAGGATCTCTGGCCGTTAGATCCCTGAAAGCGCCCCGATGCGCGCCACTTCGTCTGTCTTCTCTTATTGCACCCTCTATGCCATTCTCCCGGTGTTGCAAATAAAGGACTTAGCTTGGCGCGCCGAGCATCTTTCCCTGTAGGATTTCCATCGCCTAGAAAAAATTGCATTGTAAGTTTCGGCGGAAGCGGACTGCCCGAATGAGGAGGCTTAAAACCGGGAGCTTGGTGTGGAAAAAGAAAAGGCGGGAACTCAGACTTAGCCTCTGAGCCCCGCCTCAACTTCTTAGGCCATTTTTACTTCAGGGCAAACATTGCATTCACATGGGCCGTAATGGTCACATTCTGCGGCGAGAACTCTGCCGTGGGCGCCGCCTCTGCGGCAGCCGTCTTGGCCATCATGGGGCTGGGCATTGCCATGGGCACGATCACAGGCTGGTTCACGTCCACAGAGGCGTAAAGCAACTCACCCAGCGTGCGACCGCCGGCCGCAGCCACTGAGCTTGCCTGGTTGCGCGCTTTCTTCAGAGCGTCTTCCGCGGCCTTGGCCTTTGCCTGATCGATTTCCTCGAGCGTGTAGCTCATGCTCTGGTTCTGTGTGTCCTCGATGTTCGAAAGTGCGTCCAGAATCGGGCCGATCTTCTGGAAATCGCGCAACTTCAGCGTCACGCTGGTGGTCACGCGATAACCCACCACGCGATGCTTGGGATTTCTCCAGTCAATGACCGGCTGCACGGCATAAAAGCCGATCTGGGCGGCTTTGGGATCGACGCCGTTTTTGCGGAGCGCTTCCCTCACCTGGTCGGCCGCCGTTGAGACGTGTTGATAGGCGTCGCGGGTCGTATCCTGCTGTGAAGAGATATCCATACGAATCAGAGCCGTATCAGGAACGGCTTCATATTTTCCATCCGCGCCGGAGAAGATGGTGTTCACCTGCGCGGTTTGCTGCGGCTGTTGCGCGGAGGAGTACGTCACCATCGCGAGCAAAGCCCACACGATCGCAAGAATGCGAATGATTTTCATTGAGAGTGCCTCGTGGCAAATAGTAACACCGCATCGCAACCAGAGTTGTTGACCTTTCACGCGCGACGAAAACATTGCCAGTTTCCTGCCGGGAATATAGTCTTAATGCCTGTAGTTATAACTGCGGAGGAAAGCTCGCATGCGCAAAGCCGCTGTTTTGCTGCTACTTATATTCGCGCTTGCTGCCCAGACGCTCGGACCTCGAGCGTGGGCGCAGGCGGATAAGAAGGAAGCTGCCCCACCCCCACCGGAACCAAATATCAAAGTTGGCGATACGTTCCCTGATTTCACCTTGTCTGATCAGACCGGTAAAAAGGTTTCGCTGCACGATTTTAAAGGCAAGAAGAACGTGGCTCTGGCATTCGTGATCTTTGCCTTCACCGGTGGTTGAACCAAGGAAATGCAGAATTTCCAGCAGAATTTGCAAAAGCTGGAAGCTGCAGACACCCAGGTTCTGGGTGTTAGCATGGACAGCCCGTTCAGCAACGCCGCATG
>JBAIYI010000787.1:0-5421 GCA_037915955.1 Terriglobales bacterium | reverse complement strand
GGCCGACCGACGCGCCTCCGCCAATGGTGTGGCACGATGCGCAGTTCTCGTCGAAGTATTTCTGGGGAGAGGGCTGTCCCAGTAAGCAGGTTGATACGAAAAACAGAGTGGCAAGTAAGACTAAACGCTTTGGGTCGTTCATGGGAGACCTCCAGCGCAGACGGATGGATGCAACTTCAGGAGCCGACAAGAGCTCCCGGCCCGCTGATGAGTTGGATCACGGGCACAGGCTTATTTGCATCGCCTATATCAATGGTCACAAAGCAGGAACACTGAAGATGTGAGCTGTGTCACCCCGACGAAGTGATATTTCGAACTCCAAGGGGCGGGGACCCACGGCTGGACCCGTTTTTCGGCTGTGATCGTGTGAATGGAGGGGCGTAAAGACAAGCCGACTACTTTAAGACTGTTTCTCTCGCTTCAAATTTCGACAACGACTACATTCCGCCACTCAACGCAGCTCCGGGACGGATGGCGTCGGTGGCGTTGCGGACGACTTTATCGCCTGCCTGAAGCGGGCCGAACACCTCCGTCTTCCCGTCAGAGGTCACGCCGGTTTTCACATCTACCCATTCGGCTTTTCCCTGCTGCAAGCGGATCACAAACGTGCGCTGCAGGTCGGTGGTTATGGCGGATGACGGCACAACCAGCGTCTGATAGCCGCGATGCACCGGCCATACCACGCTGGCGAATGTTCCGGGCGTGATCTGGCTGCCGCTATTGCGCAGATCGAGTTCAACCGCCATGGTGCGCGTGGTCTGGTCTACGTTCCTGGAGATGCGCGCGATCGGCGCATGGAAGCTGCGGCCGGGAAAGGCGGGCACGGTAAATGTGACCTGCTGGCCTTCATTGACTCCTGCGACGTACGGCTCAGGCACAGGCACCACGACACGCAGGCGATTGACGTCCTGAATCTGAACAATGGGAGGGCTTCCGGCTTGTCCTGATGAAGGACCGACAAGCGCTCCGGGATGAAAGTTGCGCTCGGTGACCACGCCGGCGAACGGCGCACGGACATTGAGATAGGCCTCAAGCTGCGAGACGCTGCGGAGTGCGTCCTGAGCGGCTTTCACGTTGTTGGAAGCGGATTCAACCTGCGCGCGGTCGGCAGCCACGGTCTGCTGGGCCACTGCCAGATCATTGCCCGCAACAACACCGGGAACCTTGGCCGCTGCGGAGAGGTGAGTGAAGGTCCCTTCGTCAGAGGCGAGCTTTGCCTGCGCAGCCGCGAGCTGTCCCTGCGTGGCTTGAAGATGCGATTCCGCCTGCGATCTTTGCGCCACCAGTTCAGGCGCAGAAAGGCGCGCGATGATTTCGCCGGACTTCACGCGCGAACCACGGTCCACGCTGATCTGCTCCAGAAAACCAGTGACCTTGGGATAGACGTTCACGACTTCATAGGGCGTAATCTGCGCCGGCAGCGTAAGGGTGCTGCTGAGCTGCTGCGATTCAACTGTCGAAAGAGCAACGGTCTGGGGAGCGCCGGCCGCCGGCTGATTTCCAGATTTCGCTGGCGGCTGACTGGAACAGCCTGCCAGCAGAATCGCGGCAAGGAAAATGAGCAGGCGGTTCATCGTGCCACCTCGGCAAAACGGCTTTGCGGATCTTCGGGATCGAGCGAAGGAGACTGCAACGATCCTCGCTTTTGTACCAGACCGAAGATTGTGGGCAGCACAAATAGTGTGGCGAGCGTGGCGGCGAGCAATCCGCCGATGACGGCGCGACCCAGCGGCGCAGTCTCTTCACTGCCGCGGCCGATGGCCAGCGCCATGGGAATCATACCGCTGATCATGGCAAGGCTGGTCATCAGGATGGGGCGCAGGCGTTCGCCGGCGGCGTTTCGTGCAGCGGTGGCAGCGTCAGCTCCGCGACGGCGGTTCTGTTCGGCAAAGGTCACCAGCAGGATTGCGTTGGCCACGGCGACGCCGATGGCCATGATTGTTCCCATGAAGCTCTCCAGATTGATGCTGGTTCCGGTGACCAGCAGCATGAGCAGCGAGCCGGCAAGCACCGCCGGAGTTGTGCAAACGGTGATAAAGGCCAGCCGGACAGATTCAAAGTTTGCCGCCAGCAGCAGCAGGATCACTACGATAGCTGCGCCAAGGCCAACGCCAAGGCTGCCAAAGATATCCGTCATGGCACTGACCTGGCCACGGATCTTTACGCTCACGCCGCGCGGAGGCGCTCCCGCGTGCAAGATTGCCTCATTGATCGCCTTGGATGCCCGGCCAAGGTCGTTTTTGCCGAGATTGGCGGAAAGCGCGATGACCCACTGTCCGTTCTGGCGGTCGAGTTCGCCGGGGACCACGCCCGCGCGAATCGAGGCAAGTTCGCCGACCAGCGGAGCCGCGCCGCTGGCGCTGCCCACCGGAATGGTTTCAATGTCTTTCAAATTCGTCATCTCGGCCTGCGGCACCTGCACCTGTACCTGGTAGGAGATGCCGGAGCGCGGATCGCGCCAGTAGTTCGGTGAAACGAAGCGGCTCGATGCGGTTGCGGAGACCACCGCCTGCCCGACCTGTTCCGCCGTCGCGCCGAACTGCCCGGCCATGACGCGGTTCACGTGAATCTCTACGGTCGGATAACGCAGCGGCTCTTCAAAGCCGAGATCACGCAGAATGTCCGCTTTCGCTAGCTCGCCTTGCAAACGCGTTGCGTAACCAAGCACATCGTTATACTGCGGCCCCATGGTGGCGACCTCCACGATAGATGGAGCGCCGAAGCTGAGCGTCTGGTTGATCAGGTCGCCGGGATCAAAAGAAAACTTCGAGCCCGGAAACTCCTGCGGCAACACCTTGCGCAACTTCTCTCGTAAATCGCCAAGCGACACAGATGCCCCAGGGCGAAGCGCAACATTCATCACCGCTTCCTGCGGACCGTTGGTCCAGAGGAAGACAGTGTTGATGGGATAGGAAGACGCCTGGGCGCCGACATAACTCAGCGTGAGGTCAACGTTGCCGTCGCCGGCTTCGCGCCGGATGGTGTCGAGGACCTTGCGAGCCATTTCCTCAGTTACGGACACGCGGGTTCCATCCGGGGCGTCAAAGCGCAAGCGGAACTGGCTGGCGGCCGACGACGGAAAAATCTCTCGGGGTAGCCAGGGCAGGAGCAGAAGCAGCACGATAGCGGCGACCACGCCGTAAGCGATCAGCAGAAGTGCCGGACGCGCCATCAGGCGATCAAGCCAGCCGAAGAAGCGCTGGCGGAAGCGCGCAAAACTCTCTTCGGCAGAGCTGTGCTCCTGGATCATCTCAGCACGCAGCAGCCAGTTGGAGAGCACTGGAACCAGCGAACTGCCCAGGAAATACGAAGCAGCCATGGAGAATCCGACCGCTAGAGAAAGTGGAACAAACAAGGCTCGTGCAGCGCCGGTCATGAAGAAAGACGGCAGGAAGACGGCAAGCACGGCCAGCATGGCCAGCAGGCGAGGGATCGCGACTTCACGGCTGGCCTCCAGCACGGCGCGCGACTTCGATTCACCTCCTGCAAGATGAACATGGATGTTCTCCAGCAGCACGGTGCCTTCATCCACCAGGATGCCGACCGCCAGCGCGAGGCCGCCCAAGCTCATGATGTTGATGGTCTGCCCCGCAACCCACAGCGCAACCACTGCAATGATCAGCGCCAACGGAATGGTGATGACCACGATCAGTGAGCTGCGCCAGTCGCGCAGAAAGAGCAGCAGGGTGAGTCCGGTGAGGATTGCGCCCAGCGCACCTTCGCGCAGAACGGCAAATAACGCATCGCGCACGTATTGCGACTGGTCAAACTCGTAGCTGATTTTGATATCTTCGGGAACCAGCGACTGGAAGCGGCCCAGACTTTCGCGAACTTCGCGAACCACGCTGAGCGTGGAAGCGTCCGGGCGTTTGGTGACCGGGATGTAAACGGTGCGGCGGTCATTGAGCAGCGCGTAGCCGGCAAGAATGTCAGATGAATCCGCCACGCTTCCCACATCGCGCAGATAAACAGATGGCCCTGCGCCCGAGCGCAACGGGATGTCGAGTAAGTCAGTAATGCGCTCGACGGTTGCATCGGTGGTGACCAGCGCCGCGGTCTTGCCGATGTTGGCCGTGCCCGCCGGCTGAATGCTGTTCCCTGCTGAGATGGCCTGCACCACCGCCTGCGGAGAAAGACCGTAAGCATGGAGTTTGTTGGGATCGACGCTGACAACGATGGTCCGCTGGTTGCCTCCGAATGGCGGCGGAGAAGAAACGCCCGGCAGGGTCGCGAAGACAGGACGCACCCGGTTCAGCGCAAGGTCCTGTATTTCTCCCAGCGTGCGCGACGGGCTGGAGAAGACCAGATAGCCAACCGGGAGCGTTCCGGCATCGTAACGGATAACGAATGGCGAGACTGTTCCTGGCGGCATGAAGGCGCGGGCTCGGTTCACGTAAGAAATGGTCTGCGCAAGCGCCTCACTCATGTTGGTGCCGGGATGAAAAGTGAGCCGCAGCAAGGCGACGCCCTGGATGGACTTGGCTTCAACGTTCTCAATGCCGTTTATATAAAGGAAGTGATACTCGTAGTAGTACGAGAGGAAGCCTTCCATCTGCTGCGGGCTCATGCCGCCATACGGCTGGGCAACGTAGATCACCGGCAGGTTCAGGTCAGGGAAAATATCAACCCGGGTTCGCAGCAAGGCCAGAATGGACGAGAGGGCGAGTGCGAGCACCAGCACCATTACCGTGATCGGCCTTCGCAGAGCAGCGCGTATGAGCCACATAGAGTGCCTTTGGGATCCTTATGGCTGGCCCAACTGAGCCAGGAACTGGTTCAAGTCACCGTGTGCCGCGGCCAGCGCTGCATAGGCGCGCCACACGCTCAGGCGAGCAACCACATCGTCGGCTTCGGCCTGCACCAGCAGGCTTTCCGCCGCGGAGACATCCACTACGGTTGCGAGGCCGGCATCGAAGCGGGCTCGCTGCTGCGTTTCGCTCTGCCGCGCGGCCGCCAGCTCCAGCGGCGTGTTCTGCGCCGCCTGACGAGCGCCTTCCAACTCCGCTTGCGCCTGTTGCACCTGCACGGAAAGATCAAGGAGCGTTTCCTGATAGCGATGGCGTTCCGCGCGAACATTCGCTTCCTGCGCCTTCTTCTGCGATCGCAAAGAGAAGAAGTCAAACGCGGGGAATGTAACCTGAAAGCCGAGCGCCCAGTTCATGGTGTCCGGCGCAAGGCCGTTGGCTCCTCCGGGAAAAGATCCGGCGAGCGCGGTGCCTGCTCCGCGACCGGAGATCGCTGCTTGAGCATCGAACTGCGGAACGTAGGAACGCGACAGAGCGTTGAGTCGCGCCTCCTGCTGGTTCACCAGTGCAGACTCGCGCTGGGCGGCAGGATGGAGATTGAGCTGGCCATCCGGCAAGGTCTCACTGGGAATGTTCGTGAGCAAGTGCTGATCATCAAGCACCAGTTGCGCTGTGG
>JBAIYI010000885.1:0-3311 GCA_037915955.1 Terriglobales bacterium | reverse complement strand
TACCCGCTTTACGATTTTGCGCACGGCCAGTCGGATTCACTGGAGAACATCACGCACTCCATCTGCACGCTGGAGTTTGAGGACCATCGTCCGTTGTACAACTGGTACATACGCGAGCTGGGCATTTTTCCCAGCCAGCAGATTGAGTTTGACCGGCTGAACCTTACTTATACGCTGCTGAGCAAGCGCAAGCTGCTGCAGCTGGTGCGCGAAGGCAAAGTGAGCGGATGGGACGATCCCCGCATGCCGACGATCAGCGGAATTCGCCGGCGCGGTTACACGCCGGAGGCGATCCGGAATTTCTGCGCGAACATCGGCGTGACCAAAACCAACGGTACGATTGAGCTGGCCATGCTGGAACACTTTGTCCGCGAGGACCTGAACAAGCGCGCGCTGCGCGTGATGGCCGTGCTCAAGCCGTTGAAGGTGGTGATCACAAACTATCCTGAGGGCCAGACCGAAGAGATGGAGGCCATCAACAATCCGGAAGATGAGTCGGCGGGCAAGCGCATGGTGCCCTTCAGCCGCGAGCTCTACATTGAGCAGGACGACTTCCGCGAAGTTCCGCCGAAAGGCTATTTCCGTTTGTCGCCTGGCAAGGAAGTGCGGCTGCGCTATGGCTACTTCATCACCGCACAAACTGTAGTGAAAAATACAACCGGCGAAGTGGTGGAAGTGCATGCAACGTACGACCCCGCGACGCGCGGCGGCAACGCACCCGACGGGCGCAAGGTGAAATCCACGATTCACTGGGTCTCGGCAGCGCACGCAATGGATGCCGAAGTGCGCATTTATGACAACCTGTTCAGCAATCCTGATCCGGGCGACGTGCCTGAAGGCCAGGACTTCACGGCAAACCTGAATCCGAATTCGCTGGAAGTTGTGACGCACGCGAAGCTTGAGCCGTCACTGGCTTCGGCGAAGTCGGGCGATCGCTACCAGTTCGAGCGGCTGGGATATTTCTGCGTTGATCCGGATTCGAAGCCTGGCAAACCGGTGTTCAATCGCACAGTCGCGTTGAAAGATACCTGGGCCAAGGTGGAGAAGAAGCAGAAGGGCTGAGAGCTTTGCTGCGGCCGATATTGTTGTTGCCTTCATTCCTCTCGCCAGCGGTGTCATCCTGAGCGCAGCCGGAGGCTTGGCGACGGCGAAGTCGAAGGATCCCGAGAATGATTCAGGCGTAAATGCAGATACGAGGTGTTCTCACGAGACTGCTTCAGTATTCGGCGTGTGAGGGGCAGAGCACTCAAGAGAACTCCCTACATCGGCATGGCAGAGGAGACCGTGTCGGGATCCTTCGACTACGCCGTCGCGGTTGCTCCGGCTCCGCTCAGGATGACAAGAGGGTAAGTGCAATGCAGGGCCGTAAGTATCGCAAGGGCAAATAAGTCTGCTCTGCAGCGACTTTCCTACGCGGCTTTCTTCAGCGTCTTCTCTTCTTCATTCCACCGCCAGTCAATTTTGTTGCCGGTCAAGTGAACGCCGCCCAGCCAGAGGTCAACACCATCAGCTACACGGTCGGCTTTTCCGGCGAGCAGAGCGCGGCCATGTTCGGTGAGTTCGTACTGATCGCCCGATTTGCTCACAGCAGGATTGTTGCCCGAGGCGAGCCCCTCCAGGCGCAGATACACGGATCCATCACCCCAGGGCACGGCTTCCAATTTCCTCCACTCCTTATATATGTCCGGCCTAGTGCGCGCGCCAGCTTCGAGGGCGCATAGCACCTGACGTTCACTGCGGGAGAGTCCGTCGCCCTGCCAGGGATATTCCTGGAGAAAGCGCACAAGCGCAGCCTGCAGAAACGGCATTTCGGCGTGATTGCGCTTTACGAAGTCTATGAGCGCCTCCGGTGAAGGCAAGCGGAAGGCCTTCCAGGCTTCGCACCCGATATTAAACTGCATGGTGGAAACAGTGCGCCGCGAGGGAAAGAGCTGGACGAGTTGTCGTCCGGAAAGCTGGCCAAGTCCGTAGAACGGTTTGACGCCGGGAAATTCGTTGATCTGGATCAGGCTGACCCGCGTGCTGTCCAGTTCCTGCTGGCTGAACCAGTCCAGAAGTTGAACGAGCTGGAGCTGGTCATAGAGGTCGTGCTCAAACCACAAGACGACTTCTGGATATTTGCGGAAGCCTTCCAGAGTGCGGTCACGCTCAGCAAAGCCTGCACGCATTTGCTTCGTATCGTGCCCGTCGTTCCAGCCGAAGCCGGCGAGAGCATCTGCACGGATAACGGAGAGCTCGCTGAGCGTATCCGTCTGCGGCACCGGCCCATCATGCAGGACGTCTCTCCATGCCAGGTACGAACCGGGAAATCGCGCCTGCCGAAAGCTGGAGATAACAGAGTCGCCATTGGTGATGTGGAGCATCTGATCAGGCTAGCAGAACCAATAGCGCGTTGTCTCTGCGGAGCGATATTAGCTGCAAAACGAATTCGGAGCGGCATTCAGCAGGTGATCTACTTCCTTTTTGTCATCCTCCTGAGCCCCGCCCCTCTCGACTGACAAGAAGCCGCATCAGGGCTTTTGCGCAGTGGAACCAAAACTGTACTTCCCGTCGGGCGCGGCAAAGCTCTGGGTCAGCGCATTGAGGATGTGGTACTGGCGGTGTACGTCCCAGAACTTGCCGGTGTATTTGAGCGCCAGAGGAAAGGCCAGCCGGGTAAGGGCGCCGGTGATCATGGCTTCAATGTTCGCCGTGCTGTTTGCGGAAGACGGGCTTACCGTTTGATCAATGATGGTTTTGCACAGCACGCCGCGGTCGGCGGGAGGGTCTTCGCCGTCCCATTTGCCGGCGGCGCAGGAGAGCGCCATCTCAGTGGCCAGCCCGGCATCCAGTTCCTTGAGCAACTTTGGGTCTTTCGGCTTCAGGTTCCAGCTTTTGGCCATTTCTATAGCAGCGCGCGCGTCAGCATTTTCTTCTATTTTGCGCACCCACTCGCTGCCCGCGGCTGCGGCGGTGTTGAATGCGTATGCCTGGTGAGCGCTGGCTGCCGCGGGATCGTTCTCGCGCGCAGGCACCGCGCCGGCCTGATGATATTGCGCTTCCTGAACCAATGGCTCCCCCGGCGTTTCATATTCCCTGTAGACCAGGCGGGAGTTGTCATGGTTCATGTGGGTATGCGTGAGCAGAACGCCCGGCCGCGGAGGATAAAGCCCGGTCTTAATCTGGAAAGGCCATTTGGCGGGATCGCCCATCTTGTCGCGGTACTCGAACCAGGTGGGGGCACGCACGGTCGATGCAGAAGGTGCTGGCGGAGGCGAGGGCGCCGCCTGCTGCGCTGTTGAGCTTTGACCGGTTCTCAACCATGCTTCTGC
>JBAIYI010000195.1:0-2699 GCA_037915955.1 Terriglobales bacterium | reverse complement strand
GGCTGATTCGGGAACAGGTAGGTGCCGAGACATCCTTTACATTTTGTACCGGGACATCTTTTACAGTCTTAGGTTTCATGAGCCGGTGCATTTGGCTTCGCGGGTGGTGTCTCCATGGGTGAGTTTGAAGCTGATGCGCGTGTCTCCGCGTTAACCCGCAGCAGACTTGGCTGTTCACGCCCCGAACAGCCCGTTCTCCCGCGCTTCTGCCAGGCGCGTTTCTATGTAGCTCCACAGCGCCGGGCACCCCGCCTGGATCGGCGGGCCCACTTTCTTTACCACGGTCGAGTAGCTGATGCCGCTTTCGCGCCAGCTCTGGCCGTTGTTGTTCAGGTTGAGCAGCACGGGCATGGCGCGGTCCACGGCGTGGGCAAAGCGCGCTTCGGCGGTCTGGGCATCGTCGAATTCCTGCCACAGCGCGAGGAAGCCGGAACCATGGCCGTCGGGCAGCAGGGCAAATATGCGTTGTACGGAAGCGAGCTCGGCGGCCTTGCGCTCGTCGCGGCCGGCGTCAAGGAAGAAGATGGTGTCACCGGCGTCAATCTCGCCGATGTCATGCACGAGCAGCATGCGAACAACATGATTGATGTCCAAGGGCGACTCGGCGAAGTGCTGGAGAGAGATGGCCAGCAGCGCGAGACTCCAACTGTGCTCGGCGGAATTTTCGTAGCGCTCCAGGCCCAGCGGCTTCACCTTGCGGGTGACGCCCTTGAGCTTTTCCAGTTCCAGAATGAAGTCGATGATGGGCTGCATGGGTGGGAATATTGTGCGGGAGAGTGGCCGGAAATGGCAAAGTCTTACCGCGGATTGACGCGGATGATCGCAGATCAGAGCAGGTTCACCACGGAGTACGGAGACGCGGAGAGAGCGTAGGGTTGAATTTCTAGCCGTAAGCGTCGGCTCTTGCCCGGCCATAAAGGCCGGGGGCTTCCACGCTACAACCCGGAAATAACCCGATTCTGACTGCGCTCTTCCATTGCGCTCAGGAGACCTTCTGGATCGGCGTGCGATGAGGTGTGGCGAATCGGTGTTCCGTCTTTCGCGGTGACCAGGACCATTTCATATCCGGAGGCGACGCACTCGATCTCAGCGTACGGAATGCTGATTTTCCGGCCCCATCGTGTTCTCTGCCAGACGGAGGTTTGGTCCAGGTGGATGGTTCGGGGACAGGCGAGCAATATTGCCGCGGCCCACAACATCATCAGGAGACGGTACCAGACAGGTTCGTGTTCCCTGGTTAGTCCCCAGAAGACGAGTAGGGCAAGAGCCACAGAAGCAGCGCACAGCAAGCGCAGCCAACTCTTCGCCGGAAACGAGGGGTTTGGCTTTTGCCGGTTGATGCGGATGCTGGCCAGGCCGATCCATTGGGAAACGAACAGAAAAACGAAGCACAGTATCCCCATGGCGATGCTGAACCAAACAGTCGTGCGCACGAGGGAAGGACAGATTGTCTCGCCGCTCTCGAATGGTTCAACGAAACCGGGCTCTGGCCAAAGGCTCAGGGCCAACGGCAAAGGCGCTTTTCGTCCCTGAGCGACCTTTGCTATGAAAGCCTTTAGGGGTGAACGCCTCGCCGGAACAAGTGCACCGAAGATGAGGCAAAGGTAGAATGTTTTGGAAGTGTTCGAAAATGGGATAACCTCAGCTTACGTATGGGGGCATGAGACGTCCAAGTAATTGCAAGCAGAGAGGATTACTGAGGACCTGAAATGCCGGCCGAGACAGCAGCTTTAAAAGCTACGGTTGGCGCGAATGCCCCAAACAGGCGGACTACACACTCCACCGGAGCAATGGTGAGCCAGGCCCTAAGCCGAGTGAATGACAGCGAGTTGATTCGCGCTGCCCAGCGGGGCGACCGTGCCGCGTTTGAAGCATTAGTGCGCCAGTATGACCAGGCCGTGTTGCGCCTGGCCCTGCACATGACCGGCTCAGACGCGGACGCGCGCGACATCTATCAGGAGGCCTTTCTCAAAGCCTACCGGCACATTGGCAACTTCCGCTTTGAGTGCTCCTTTTACACGTGGATTTACCGGATTGTGACCAATCTGTGCCTGGACCACTTGCGGAAGCGGCAGACGCGCAAGGAAGATTCGCCTACGGTGATTGATTCGCGCGGCGAAGAGATGGACCTGCTGGACAGGGTGTCCGACGACCGGAGCGGAGCGAATCCGGAGCGCGACCTGATGCGCCGTGAGCTGGGAGCGAAGATCGCCCAGGCTCTGACCAAACTCACGCCGCGCGAGCGCATGGTGTTTGAGTTGAAGCATTACCAGGGGCTGAGACTGAGAACGATTGGCGAGATGCTGAATACGACGGAAGAGACGGCCAAGAATACGCTCTTCCGGGCGACGCAGAAGTTGAGAAGTGCGTTGGGGCCGATGAGATAGCACAGCTCCTAGCATCTAGCTACTAGCTAGTGGCTAGCAGCTAAGCAGCAGAGAAAAAGCGCGAGCATTGGGAAACACATTTATGAAATGCGACTGGATCAAAGAAAACGTCATTTTTTACATTTATGACGAACTGGCAGATGATGCCAAGTTCGAGTTTGTGCAGCATTTGCACCACTGCGCCAGCTGCCGCAGGGAGGTGGAGCAAGCGCAGCTCTTTAAAGAAGATATGGCTGCCGCGCCGCTGCCGGAGGTCTCCCCGAATTTGCTGGCCGCAAGCCGCATGCAGTTGCAGGAAGCCCTGGAGCACGC
>JBAIYI010000910.1:0-6357 GCA_037915955.1 Terriglobales bacterium | reverse complement strand
CGCCTGCCGGCTTCCATGGCGCACATGAGACCGGCAGCACCGCCACCCAGAATAAGGACGTCAAAGTTGTGCCGCACTGATGTTCAGCATCGGGTGTGGGGCGAGGGATTGTCAATCAGCAGCGCGGGTTTTCTGTACACTTGAGAGCATCATTGAGGGCGTGGGGAGATTCAAATTGGAGATGGGAAATTTTGCGATTGGCGTTGATCTGGGTGGCACCAACCTGCGCATTGCCGCGGTGGACACGTCAGGGAAGGTGCTGGAGAAGATCACAACCGGTACGCAGGTAAACCGTGGCCGTGACCACGTGATTTTTGAGATGTGTAACGCGATCCATGATCTGGTAACGAAATTCCGCGGCGTGGGCCATCTGGAGGGGATTGGCATTGGTGTGCCGGGAATCATTGAGATGCAGACGGGAATGTTGCGCGAGTCGCCGAACCTCCCGGGCTGGCAGGACTATCCCGTGAAGGGAGAGATTGAGCGCCGGCTGAGCACGCACGTAATCCTGGAGAACGATGCAAACTCCGCGGCGCTGGGTGAGAAGTGGCTGGGTGCCGCGGCGACCGTGGATGACATGTGCATGATTACGCTTGGCACCGGCGTGGGCGGTGGCATTGTGCTCCAAGGCCGCGTCTGGCACGGGATGACCGGCATGGCCGGCGAGTTGGGCCACACCAACGTTGACCCTGAAGGTCCGCCTTGCGGCTGCGGGAGCCGGGGATGCGTGGAACAATATGCCTCTGCCACCGCGGTGAAGCGCATGGCGATTGAGGCGATTGCCACCGGCGAGGCACCCGAGCTTTCCCGCGCGATGAACGAAGAGCCGGAGTTCAGCTCCAAGGTGGTTTACCAGATGGCGGTACAGGGCGATCAGCCGGCAAGGAAGATTTTCGAACGCGTGGGCCGGGCGCTGGGGTGTGTGCTGGCGGACCTGGTAAACATCTTTAACTTGCCGATGTACGTGATAGGCGGCGGTGTGGCGAGCGCGTGGGAGGCCTTTGCGCCCACAATGCTCGAGGAGGTGCGCCGGGGCTCATTTGTCTACCGCGCCACCGCACCGGCTGAGACGGTAAAGGGCGTGGATGGAACCGGCATCCATGATGACGCGCTGCCGGGCCGCCGAAGCACCATCATAACGCGCGCGCTGCTGGGCAGCGATGCAGGGCTGATCGGTGCGGCCCGGCTGCCGATGATCAGCAAGGATGTGAGACTGCCGGAGCAGGAGCTGAGAAAAATCGGGTGATCGGGTCATCGGAAAACAAGCGATAGCGATCAGCAATCAGCCATCAGACTCAGCGCCTGAGCGCCACATCAGACTCAAGCAAGCATTCTTTGAAAAGCAGAGGGACGAAGAACCCACGCGGCAGAGAATCTGCTTGCTACGGGGGCCACACTGACGATGTGCTGCGGTGCCGTTTACGAGCGATGTCTCATCTGGTAAAGAGGCGTAAAGTTAGAGAGCTGTAAAATCCACAAAAAATTTCTGCAGAGCCGCGCGGCGCTGCCTGAGCGGGAGTATACTTTTGCCGTCAAGGCAATTGCCGCCGTTGGGTTCTAATCGGCCGATCACAGGCGCAGGCGGAACTTCTCTTCCAGAATATTTTGCCGGCGGTGGTTGCAAAAGCAAGTCCTCCAGCACAGAAGTTACGCCGGTTCCCGGATTGACCGCATTCATCGCCTGCAGCACAGCCCAGCTTCTGTCCTGCCGGACGAACCAGCCAGACAATAGCCAACGCTTTTCCAGAAAGCCGTTGCCGTTCGATTGGTGTCCGAACGCGCCTCTCCGGCGCACATGGAGGTTCCCCATGGCAACTGCACCAAAGATTCCACTCCCAATCCATGAAGTAGAAAATGTTTTGGCGTTTCGCACCAAGGTAGGCGCGGAAACCGTGAAAGGCGGCGAGTCAAAAGACCTGGGAACGATTGAAACCAGCCGTTTTGACAAGATACGGCTTGTGGCCGACGAGCGCGTCGGCTCCACCTGCAACGTAGTGGTCCGGCTCACCATGATGGAAGGCAATGAACTGGTGGCCTTCCTCGACCATATCCTGCTTACTCCGCATGCGCAGCTCACGCGCGTGTATGACGTGCCGGGCGTGAAGCTGAACATCGCCATTGACGGAGTGGGGCTGCCGAACACGCAAGGCTCGGTGGACGTGCTGATCTACGGGCAGTACTGAGGGCTCGGAGCACGTTGAGCTGAGGCTTGCACCCAGAGCGCGCCTTGGAGGGGGCGCGCTCTTTTATTATCGGGTGATCTGGTGATCGGAAATAGCAGTCCATCGGTCAGCAGTCAGCCATCAGCACTCAGCCCTGTGACATTTTCGCAGCGGCCGAAAAACCGTCCTTTTCCGAACTGACGAATGTGGAGGGACTGAGTGCTGACTGCGGGATGCTCTATTGCAGCAACTGCCGTGCCAGATTGCAGTAAAGTTCCACGGCTTCGTGGAGCTGCTTTTTCGGCAGGTGCTCGCGCTCGGTATGGGCCACGTGGATTGACCCGGGACCGAGCAGCACCGGTGTGCCCCACGAGCTGAGAGCCGGAATATCCGTGGTAAATGCAGCGACCATGGTGGGAATGCCGGGAACGGTCTGGAGTTTCATGAAAGGGATTTCGAGCGTGAAGTCGGCGGTGGCGAGCCCGGCAACGGCGTCGGTGATCTGGAGGCGCAGGTCGTCCGAAGAACCCACCAGCCGATAGAGAAGCTGGGCTCGGGCGTGATCGGGAATCACGTTGGGCGCGCGACCGCCCTCGATGAGCCCGAAATTCAACGTACAGGGTCCGACTTCAGGATTTTCCGGCAGCTTCATGGAGCGGAGACGGTCGAGCGCCGTGATGAGCTTGTCGATCGCCGATTCGCCGAGTTCAGGATAGGCGGAGTGGGCCATGCGGCCTTTGGCGGTGACTTCCACACGCAACGCGCCTTTGGATGCCACGGCAATTTTATTTTCCGTGGGCTCGCCATTAATAAGGTACCGGCAGCCGGGCGGAGTCTGGTTGGCGACCTTCGCGCCCAGGCTGTCACGCTCCTCACCCACAACAAAAAGCATGCCCACGGCAGCGCCCTTTTTTCTCAGCCTCTGGCAGGCGGTGATCTGCGCGGCGATGATGCCCTTGGCATCGCAGGAGCCGCGGCCGTAAATGTTGTCATTGTCTTCCGAAGACGGAATGAAGGGCGGGACCGTGTCCATGTGGGTGGAGAAGACGAGCTGGGGCGGGCGCTCATCGAGCGTGGCTACGACGTTGAAGCGTTCGTGCGCGACGGGCATTTTATGCGTGTTATAGCCGAGGCGGCAGAGCTCGTCGTAAAGCTCGGCGCCTACGGCGCCTTCATTGCCGCTGATGGATTCAATGTCAATCAGCTTACGGGTGAGACGGACGGGATCCATGGGATAGAGAATAAATGAGCGACAGAGTCTGGTGGGATCGGACGGGTGGAAACCGGGGGCATAATAAAGAAGGTCTCCGCAAAAGCAAGAACCCTACGCAAGAACAACGCAGAAGGCACGTTCTCGTCCAGGGTGACAGAATGTCTCCGACAACCGTCTAAACCCATGGAACCGAAGCGCTTTGGCGTGCGTATCCATCATCAGAAAGAGGATCTCCGGACGAAACAACGTAAATGAGGATGGCGCTGGACATTTTCGCGCAGGTGCTGCGCACGCTGTGGGCCCACAAGCTGCGTTCATTCCTCACCATGTTCGGCATTGCCTACGGTGTGTTTTCCCTGCTGATGCTGATCGGCGTGGGCGAAGGGTTCCGTTCCGGCCAGGTGAAGAACATGGCCAACATCGGCCAGGACGTGATCATGATGTGGGCCGGGCAGGTGCCCGTGGCGCCCGGACAGCACCAGGGCGGCCAGTACTACTTCCTTACGTACAAGGACTACCTGGACATAAAACGGGAAGCGCTCTCAGTAAAAGATTCAGCCCCGATCCTTTCTCGCGGCGACCTGCGCGCGGTAAGCGACTTTGCCAACACAAGCGGAGCGGTCACGGGAAGCACGCCCAATTTTGGCTCGATCCGCTACCTGCCCCTGGGCGAGGGCCGCTGGCTGAATGACGCCGATGAGGCGCAGAAACGCCAAGTATGCGTTTTGGGTTACCAGATGATGCGCAACCTGTTCCCGGGGCGGCCGGCGATCGGCAGCACGATCCTGATCAACGGAGTGAGGTTTGAAGTGGTAGGCGTGCTGTCGAGCATCGGACGGCAGGAAAACAACTTCAACAACATGCGGATTTACATGCCGTTCAGCACCATGCACCAGTACTTCCCCATGAAGAACGCGCATACGCCGGACGACATCAATTCGATCAACCTGCAACCGGTCAGCCGCGATCGGCACGCGCTTGCGGTGGAAGAGGCGCACAGAATCATCGGGCGCAATCACGGGTTCGATCCGAGCAATCCCGAAGCGTTTGAGCAGTGGGATACGGTGGAGAGCACGGACCGAGTCGGCAAGATTTTTACGGCGATGGATTATTTTTTGGGCGGCGTGGGTTTGATGACGCTGGCGCTGGGAGCGATTGGGATCATCAACATCATGCTGGTTTCTGTGACAGAGCGGACGAAAGAAATTGGGCTGATGAAGGCGGTAGGCGCCACCAATCGCGACGTGATGACTCAGTTCTTTCTGGAGGGTGCGTTCCTAACGGCGATCAGCGGAAGTCTGGGTGTGGGGATTGCGGCGCTGCTATCCAAAGTGCTCAATGCGATCTGGCCGAAGAGCAATATCGGCTTTGATCCACCGCACATTGTTCCGCTTTCCGCTGCGCTGGCCGTGGCGGCTCTGGCGCTGGCGGGAATCATCGCCGGACTCTACCCGGCACGCAAAGCTGCACTGCTCACGCCGGTGGAAGCCCTGAGGAAGGAGTAAGCGTGGTCCACGATCTGGTTGATCAGGCCTGGTCAGCAATGCGCCACAACACGCGGCGCACGGCCCTGACGATGCTCGGTATGGGATGGGGCATCGCCACAGTGGTGCTGCTGCTCTCTTACGGCGCCGGCTTTGGCCAGGCGATCCAGAACATCTTCTCCCAGATGGGCATGCAGATGATGGGCTTCTTTCCCGGACGCACATCGCTGCAGGCAGGCGGCTCCAAGGCAGGCGTGCAGGTGCGCTTCACCATTGACGACGTGCAGCATATCCAGGAGCTGGTGCCGCTGGTAAAACACATCAGCCCTGAAGCGTCACTGGACCAGACCAACGTGCAATATGAGAATCGCACGTTTCAGTTTCCGGTGAACGGGTTCACTTCACAGATTCAGTTCATCCGGTCCATTGACATGGACTCGGGCCGCTTCTTCAACCCAGACGACGAGATGCAGCGCGCCCGGGTTGCGGTGATCGGCTCGGAGGCTAAGACCAAACTCTTCTCCGGGCAGTACGCGCTGGGTGAGAAGATCCGCATCAACGGCGTGAGCTTCGAGGTGATTGGGATTGCCGCGCCGAAAATGCAGGAGGGCGACAGCGATATCAATCGCGTGGTCTATATCCCCTTCTCTACCATGGGGGACCTCATGGACACCCAGTACCTGAGCGGAATCTGGATTAACTACGAAGGAAACCAGTTCGAAAAGATTGAGAACAACATCCGCAGCGTGCTGGCGCAGTTCCACAATTTCAATGCCAAAGATCCGCGTGCGGTCTTCTGCTGGAACGCCATGAAGCAGCTCGATAACTGGAACATCTTCACCGTGGCGTTGGAGGTTCTGCTATCGCTGATCGGCATGTCCACGCTGGCTGTAGGCGGGGTCGGTCTCATGAACATCATGCTGGTCTCGGTCACGCAGCGCACGCGGGAGATTGGCGTCGAGAAGGCACTGGGTGCGCGGCGTCGTGACATCCTGGTCCAGTTCATGGCGGAAGCCATGGCCATTACCTTCGCCGGCGGGCTGGTTGGGGTGATAGCAGCGTATTTGATTTCGTGGACCGTGGGCCGCATTCCGGTCTACAGCTATATCGCTCAGAATGCCGAAGCAGGCGATATTCATCTGGTCATCTCGCCTATGAACCTGCTGGTCTCGACCGGGATCCTCATCATTATTGGGCTGGTCAGCGGCATGTTGCCGGCCATCAAGGCCTCGCGACTCGATCCGATTGAGGCACTCCGGTACGAATAAAAGCGTACCAACAGATAAAAATGTTGTTCTCTGGTACCCGCATCTCCTGTCTTATCTGACAAATACACCTAGTGATGAATGTCACAGCTCTTGTCCGCCGGGGGCGATAAATTTAGAATGTTGATTTTGAAAATGAATTTCAATTTCATTTTCAAGATCACCGGAGCGCAGCAAGGAGCAAGGTTCTCAGCCGTGAAGTTAACCGCCAAATTCGCCGCCGTCATAATCGG
>JBAIYI010000076.1:0-3588 GCA_037915955.1 Terriglobales bacterium | reverse complement strand
CAGGTCTGGGCAGTCGCGATGAGTTTCTGAAAATCGCGCGCAGTGACGTCGCGCTGATCCATGATCTCGATCCGCAGGCGCCGAGCCTGGAAGGGTATCTTTTCCCAGATAGCTACCGCTTCACCCGGACGCAGTCTCTCCATGACATCGCGTCCACCATGGTGCACCGCTTCCGCCAGGCGGCGAAGGAGATCGGACTAAGCGGAGATGTTCACAGCCTGGTGACGATGGCCAGTATCGTGGAAAAGGAGACCGCCGTGCCGCAGGAGCGCCCTGAGGTGGCGAGCGTGTTCTACAACCGATTGCGGAAGAACATGGTTCTAGCGACCGATCCCACAGTGATTTATGCGGCGCTGCTGAATAACCGATATCGGGGGACGATCTACCGGTCTGACTTGCAGTTCGATTCTCCGTACAACACTTACAAGAATGCGGGCCTCCCGCCCGGTCCCATCTGCAATCCCGGCCGCGATTCGCTGGCCGCCGCTCTGCATCCGGCCGATACGCAGTACCTGTTTTTTGTGAGTGACAACCAGGGTCACCACAACTTCTCGCGCACGCCGGAAGAGCACGCCCGCAATGTGGCGGCCTACCGCCGTTCCATCGCACAGTCCATCAACCGCTAAATCCGCTGCTCGCCCCTTTGCTTGCCGCACTTTGCCGGGGTTTGTCACAGGATGAAACCCTTGGGCTCTAACTCCCTTCCGATATACTTAGAAGGTAATCGAAGGAAGCCAGAATTATCAGGAAATGCGCGTTTTATTAAGACTTAACGTCCTCATCCTTGTATTCGGCAGTTTGCTCCTGAGCGGGTGTGCCGTCCGCGGACAGCGCGAGACCAAGTATCGCGTTACCACCGCTCCGCTCAAGGAAGCCTCACTCCAGCAGCTGGTGGATGTGGTCAATACCAGCGCTATCCATCTCCAGACCCTTAATGCCACGGTGGATATTGATGCCTCAGCGGGTGGCGAGCGTAAAGGGAAAGTCACGGATTATCGTCAGGTGAGCGGGTACGTGCTTGTACGCAAGCCGGAGATGCTGCGCATGATCCTGCTGGCTCCCGTGGTCCGCAGCCGCCTGGTGGACATGGTGAGCAACGGCAAGAAGTTCGAACTGGCCGTTACCACGCCCAGCCAGAGTAAGTTTTACGTGGGCTCGAACCAGCAGACCGGGAAACCCTCTCCACAGCCGCTGGAGAACATGCGCCCGCAGCACATTTTTGACGCTCTTTTGCTGAAGGCGATTGAGCCTCAGGATGAGCTGGCGGTGCTGGAGCAGAGCACCGAACTCGTCAAAGATCCGAAAACGAAGAAAGATGTGATTGAGCCGGACTATATCGTGGTCGTCATCCGGCATGATCAGAGCGGCAGCTATTTGTCCCGGAAGATCGTGTTCAACCGCGAGGATCTGCTGCCGCACGAGCAGTATATTTACAACCGCCAGGGCGAACTGGTGACCTACGCGCGTTACGACAACTTCTCCGATTACGGCGGTACCATGTTCCCCACCCAGGTCCAGATCCAGCGCCCGATTGAGGAATATGCGATTACGCTCACCATGATGAAGTTGCGCCTGAATGAGCCGCTCACTGACGATCAGTTTGTGCTCACTCAGCCGCCCGGCTCCAAGCTCATCAATCTGGACGACAAGGCGACTAGTGCGGGGAACCAGCCCGCGCCGCCATCTTCTGAGGCCAAGCGATAACGCATGAACAGAATGATTCTTTCCAACCTGGCGTACCGCCCTTTGCGGTCGATCATCAGCGTCTTTGCTGTAGCGATTGAAGTAACCATGATCCTGCTCATCGTAGGACTGGTCCTGGGCATTCTTGAGGACAGCAAGGACCGCCAGAAGGGAATCGGCGCCGACGTGATGGTGCGACCTACTGGAGCCACAGCCTTCTCCGCCCTGAGCAGCTCGCCCATGCCAATTGGGTATGCGGACGCGATTCGGAAACAGCCTCATGTCGCTGTTGTCTCGCCGGTCGTGATGCAGACATTGTCCAGCGTGACGACAATCGAGATCCTGAACGGAATCGACCTGGACACCTTTCAGCAGTTGGGTGGACCACTCCGCTATCTGGAAGGCGGCCCATTCCAGGGGCCGTATGACATGATCGTCGACGATATCTACGCGCCCGCGAACAAAGTGAAGGTTGGGTCCATGGTGAGCGTTCTGAACCACGATTTCCGTATTTGCGGGATCATCCCCCACGGACGCGGAAGCCGCCGTTACGTTCCCATGAAGACGCTGCAGGACCTGGTGGGAGCGCAGGGAAAAGCGTCAGCGTTCTACGTGAAGGCCGATGACCCCAAAAACACTGACGCGGTTGTCCAGGAACTCAAAGACCTTCTCCCCAGCAACAGCATCATGTCCATCCGTGAATGGATGCAGCTGATGACCACGGACAACATTCCCGGCCTGGCGCCATTCATCAAGGTGGCCATTGGGATTGCGGTGATCATCGGATTCATTGTGATTTTCCAGTCCATGTATACGGCCGTGATGGAGCGGACACGCGAGATCGGCATCCTGAAATCTCTTGGCGCATCCAAGCTGTACATTGTGCGGGTCATCCTGCGAGAGACGCTGATGGTCGCCATCGCCGGCATTCTCGTGGGCTATGGTTTCAGCGTATTTGGTCGCGCCGAGTTGGTCCATTCTTTTCCCACGTTGCGCGTCCTGCCCATAACGCCGCAATGGGCGCTTTATTCAGCATTGATCGCGGTCGGAGGCGCCATGCTGGGCGCCTTGTATCCGGCGTTCAAGGCCGCGCAAAAGGACCCGATCGACGCGCTGGCATACGAATAGAGCAATTGGCAATTAGCAGTTAGCCACAGCGTTCAGGGGCAACCAGCATTGCACCCGCGAACCGCGTCGCAGGATCAGATCTCTACTCGTGCCTCAACGCCAGCACTGGATTCACGCGTGCAGCACGCATTGCCGGGATAGAACCGGCAATCAGGGCAACCAAGGCAAGGATTGCCAGCGCGCTTACGATTGTGATTGGGTCAAGAGTGCTCAATCCGAAAAGCCGCGACTGAATTAACCTGGCCAGACCTGCCGATCCTGCCACCCCAACCAGAGCTCCGATCGCGATCATCACGCCCGTTTCACGCAAAACCATGCTGACCACCTGCCTGCGGCCTGCGCCCAGCGCCATACGAACGCCGATTTCATTTGTCCGCCGAGTGACAGTGTAAGAGAGCACTCCATAAAGCCCCGTGGCTGCCAGAAGCAGCGCCACCAGCCCGAAAAGCGAGCACAGCCGAGCCATCATGCGAGGCTGCGCGGTGTTGCGCTCAAGATTTTCGGTAAGTGTGTGGGCGGGATCAAGCTGAAGGTCCTGATTTACTGAAAGAATCGTCTTACGTATCGCCTCAAACATCTGGGCGGGATCCCCGGCAGTGCGAATCTCAAAATTGGCAGATTGGTTTGGTCCCTCCAAACCCTGGTCACCCGAAACATAGAATCGTGGAGGCACATCGCCTTTCAGATTGTGATCGCGCAGGTTTCGGGCTACACCCACGATCTCATACGTCTGTTTGTGGTCGCCGAAGCTATCGGTGATGTGGCGCCCCATGGGAT
>JBAIYI010000686.1:0-8191 GCA_037915955.1 Terriglobales bacterium | reverse complement strand
TCAGAAACAAACGCTTCCGGGTTGAAATCTAAGGAACCGAGGACCGAAAGACAAGGGCTCGTATGAATCCGAGAGCGATACGACACGTAATCCTTGCCGGCGATCTGATTTGGATCGTGCTGGCGGCTGTTGCAGCGTTTATGCTGCGAACCGGCCTGCAGCTGACGGCACCCCATTTAAGCAGTGCATTCCGCGATTCGATGTTCCTGATGACGAGCGCGGGTATCTGCTGGGTGCTGGTGTTCCACAAGATGAAGCTCGACGGTTTTTACGGTGGGTATGACATCCCTGCCGTGCTGTCGCAGCTGTTTACTGGATTGGTGACCCTGGTCGTCCTGATCGCGTGCGCAGGCTTCCTGCTGCGCGAGCAGACGTCGCGGCTGGTGCTACTTGATTTCTGCGGCGTCTTTTTTGTGATGGCGTTTGGCGGCCGCATGCTGGCCCGTGCCGTCGCTCGGAAGTTGTCCGGCGCCGGCAAGAGGCATCGCGTACTGGTGATGGGCAAAGGCCGCATCGCCCAGGAGATTGCAGAAAGAATTCAGAAGCATCCAGAGATGCGCTGGGAACTTGTAGGCTTCCTTTTTCCGACCGGCGATGACTTCGTTGAACCCATCCTCCACGCCGCTCCGAGTGCGCAACTGAACAGCCTGCAAATTGAATCTCTACTCAATAAACAGCAAGTGGACGAATTGATCCTGACCGCTCCGATCCCGGAACAGGGAGAGATGCTGAACCTGGTGGCCAATTGCCGTCAGCGTGGCATCAAGGTCAGCGTTGTGCCCAGCCTCTACCAGCTTTACGTAACCCGGCCCAGCCTGATCGATCTTGACGGTCTGCCGCTCATCCGGCTTGGAGAAGCGCAGCCGATGATGCTGCAATCTGCCATCAAGCGGACGATCGACATTACCGTCGGCGCGGTGCTCATGGCTCTGAGTGCTCCGGTGCTCATGGTGAGCGCGGTCATGCTCTGGATGCAGAAGGGGAAGGCATTCGCGGCTGAACTCCGTTGTGGCCAGCATGCCAGGCCGTTTCGTATGTATCGCTTCGACGTGAAGCGCGGACCGGCAGCAGATCTCTCTGCAACGGAAAAGATGCTTCGCATGTTGAGCTTCACAGAACTGCCGCAGCTCTTCAACGTCCTTAAGGGCGATATGAGCCTGGTGGGACCGCGACCCGAGCCGCAGGAGCGCGTAAAGAGATATTCTGACTGGCAGCGCCAGCGCCTCTGCTGCAAACCCGGTTTAACCGGACTTGCCCAGGTGCACGGTTTGCGTGAAGAGAACTCCTCCGAAGACAAAGCTTATTACGATTTGCGTTATCTCCAGGACCGGTCTCTGCTGGGCGATCTTTCATTGATCCTGCAGACAGCCTGGACGATCTCGCGACGTTTTGTGGCTGAAGCGCCGGCCAGCTTTGAGCTGAGTGCGCCTGAAACTGTTGAACAAACCCCGGAGTTCGTCGAGTTAGCCCATGCTGATCGTTCGTAGCCCCGTAAGAATCAGTTTCGGAGGGGGAGGCACGGACCTCCCTGCGTATTTTGAACAATATGGCGGAGCTGTGCTCAGCACCGCCATCAATAAGTACTTTTACACCATCGTCGGCAAGCGTTCTGACGGCCATATCCAGATCATCTCCTCTGACCTGCGCGTCTTTGAAACGTGGAAAGACATCAGCCGGATGAGCGTGAAGGAGAGCGGCAGCGCGCTGGAAATTCCGCTCGCAGTATTGAAAGAGGTCGGTTGCGAGGTGTCGCTCGACTTGTTCCTGGCGTCAGAAATTCCGCCAGGTACGGGGCTGGGCTCCTCCGCCAGCGTGTGCGTCAACGTTCTGCAGGCAATCTCTTCGTATCTGCACCTGCCTCTTTCCAAGTACGATCTTGCCGAAAAGGCGTTCTACATTGCAACCGAGGTGCTGGGCAAACCGGTAGGGAAGCAGGACGAGTTTGCGGCAGCATTCGGCGGCCTGAATTTCATCACCTTTAACCGTGACGGTTCCACTCAGGTGGACCCAGTCCAACTGGCGCCTGAGATTTCCGCGGCATTGCAGCAGAAGCTCATGTTGTTCTTTACCGGAGCCGCGCATCATTCGTGGTCGATTCTGAAAGAGCAGGAAGCGTCAACCAAGCGCCGCAGTGGCATGGCGGTTGAGTCGCTGCACAAAATCCGTGAGCTGGCCGAGCGCATGCGCCAGACACTGGAAGATGGCGACCTCCACCGGTTCGGAGAGCTGTTGCACGAAGGCTGGGAAAGCAAGAAGAAGATCTCCGCCAAAATCTCCAATACGGCCATAGATAAGATGTATGCAATCGCGCGCGAGAATGGCGCAGTGGGCGGCAAAATAACGGGTGCGGGCGGCGGTGGATTCATGCTCCTGTACTGCGATGAAAACAAGCAGGCCGCGGTGCGCGAAGCATTTGCCTCGGAAGGCATCCGCGAGATGCGATTCGCTTTTGATTACACCGGATCGCGCGTTCTGGTCAACGATCCCTTCATCGATCAGGACGAAAACTGCGCCTCGCAATGGACGTTTGTGGCGGCGCCGCAACACTCAGCTTTTCAAAGAAAGTCTTTCGGGTAACCTATACCCATCATGAAGGCGTTCATCCTTGCGGCGGGCAACGGCACGCGCCTGCGCCCGCTTACTGATTCTTGTCCCAAATGCCTGCTGCCCATTCAGGGAAAGCCGTTGCTTCAGATATGGCTGGAGAACTGCCACAAGGCAGGTATTACCCATGCTTTGGTCAATGTACATTCCCTGCCCGAGAAGATCAGGGAGTTTGCAGCTGCTCGCCGTGGCGGCATCAGCCTGACGATTGCTGAAGAGCCGCAACTGCTGGGCAGCGCCGGGACACTTGCTGCCAACCAGGATTTCGTTGCCGGTGATGGAGAGTTCTTCATACTTTACGGCGACGTGCTCACGAACGTAGATCTGGCAGCAATGTTAAGGTTTCATAAGAAGAAGAAGGTGCCTGCCACATTAGCGATTCACCAGGTTGAAGAGCCAAGGCATTGTGGCATCGTAGGTACCGATGAACACGACATGGTGCGCAGCTTCGTGGAGAAGCCTCAGAAGCCAGAGAGTAACTGGGCCTTTTCCGGCATCATGATTGCCACCCCTGCCATTTTTGAGGCCGTTCCTTCCCACCGCCCGGCGGACATCGGATTCCACCTGCTGCCCAACTTAACAGGTTGCATGGCCGCATATAGAATCTCAGAGTACCTTTTGGATATTGGTACACTGAATAATTACACCCGCGCACAATCTTCCTGGCCCGGACTGGGTTAATACAGAGAGCCGGAAGGAAATTTCTGAGTACAAGGGATCTGAATGCTCAAGGGCGTGATTTTCGACCTGGATGGGGTCATAGTGGACAGCCATCCGGCACACAAACATGCATGGAAGACGTTCTTCGCCTCCATTGGCAAGACGGTATCTGATGATGACCTTTCATTTGTGCTGGAAGGCCGCAAGCGCGAAGACATCCTTCGCCATTTTCTGGGTGACCTCAGTGAAGAGCAGGTCAAACACTACGGTGCGAAAAAAGAGGCGCTTTTTCGCGGCTCAGTAGAGGACCTGAAGACCATTGAGGGGCTGCCGCGGTTTCTGGATTCGCTGGAGCGGGCTGACTTGCCAATCGCTCTTGCCAGTTCAGCAAGCCGCCACCGGGCGGAGTATATGCTTGATGCATTGACGCTCAAGCATCGCTTTCGCGTAATCGTGACCGGCGACGACGTGGTTAAAGGCAAGCCGGATCCGGCGATTTTCCGGTTGGCGGCTCTGGGACTGGGGCTTGAGCCTGAACACGTGCTGGTTTGCGAAGATGCCGTAGCGGGAATCGAAGCTGCGAAAACCGCAGGCATGAAGTGCCTGGCCATTGCCTCCAACGGCCGGGGGCCGCTCCTGCAGCAGGCCGGCGCAGACCGCGTGGTCCCGGATTTTACAAGCGCTCATCTGGAAGAATTGCAGGCGTTGTTTCGGCAGGCGACGTTGCCCTAAATGTCACAATCGATTTATGCAAAAACAAAGCGGACCCAAATCGGGTCCGCTGATTTTTTGAGGGAAAGCGGCTGCCTGCAACGTATCAGCAGTTGGCCGCCCTCCTCACTTCGCGGGACGCGAACTCATCGACAAGCTTTGGACCGATCCGGGTGCCAGTCTGGATTACCTGGGAGGCAAAGCGCTCCATCTCTTCCAGTTGCGGGCTGAATTGCAACAGCAACAGGTCAACGCCGGCATCTTCAAACTCTGCCACCCGTTCCGCCAGCTGCTCCGGCGTGCCTACCAGCCCTGAACGCAGGCCCCGGTTTGAAACGGAATAATCCTCCAGGGAAACGCGCTGCTCCAGTTGGGTGTTGGCCAGCCATTGCTGGTAATTCTCGTATCCAGCCGCGTTCTGCTTCACATCGGTGATGCGGCGCAGTTCGCGCTGCGCTTCTTCCTCCGAATCGCGAACAATCGCGTATGCGGCAACGCCAAATTGCATTGGGGGCAATCCCCATTTCTCCCGACGCGCAGAAAGGTCGTGGGTCTTTTCGCGCAGCTTCGGGGGTGGATCACCGTGCATGACGTACGCATCACATTTTTGCGAGATCAGGTTCTTGGCGGCTTCTGATTCTCCACCGGCATAAATCACCGGTCGAGGGAATGAGACAGGCTTGGGCTGGAGCACCAGATCGTCAACGCGGTAATATTTGCCGTGGTAGCTAACGTGGTCCTGCTTCCATGCCCGATCCACGATGTCGAGCCATTCTGAGGTTCGGGCGTAGCGGTCATCGTGCTGGTCAAATTGCACGCCAAACTTCTTCGCCTCCTCCGCCCACCATGAAGAGACCACGTTCAGTGAGACACGCCCGTTGCTGATGTGGTCGATATTCGCGGCCTGCTTCGCCAATAGGGCAGGATTGTGAAAAGTGGGGCGCACGGCGACCATCAATTCCAACCGATGGGTGACAGCGGCAAGCGCGGCAGCCGTGGACCAGGCATCAAGAGAGGGAGCTTCAACGCCTTTAATGTCGTTCAGGTTCAATTCAGCAATCAGTGTGAGGTCGTAGCCGATCTCCTCGCTGCGACGTGCCAGACGGCTTACGTAAGGCCATGTGGCATGCATTCCTTCGTCTTCGACATTCCGCAGCCAGCCACCAAAAACGGGAAGCCAGTATCCGTATCGCATTACGCAGCCTCCTGTTCCAGATAATCCACGAGTCGGACGAAAGGATCGAACCCGATGACCCGGGGGCCGTCGGCTACGAAGTTCGATAGGGCATTGATGTCGTAAAAGTAGACCTGGCCGTCGCGATCGTCGGTGATGTACTCCACGCCGCCAACTTCTATGTCCGCGGCGGTCATGATGCGTTCGATCGAGGAAATAATCTCCGGGGGCGGCGTGTAGCCTTCAACCCGCAGGCCGGTCTTTGGAGCGTCCAGCGGGCAGGCAGCTCGCTGGAGTTCCTGGCCGGTTGTGGTCTTGCAGATGTCGGCAGGGCAGAGGTCGAACGTCTCTCCGGTGAGGTGGACCTTGATGCCGTACAGGAATTTGTGTCCGACCACCTCCACGCGCACGATGTGGCCATCACGGGCGGGAATGAACTCCTGCACGAGCGCTGTGTTGTCGAGTCCGAGGTCGAGGTCATTGTTCGCGGCTGCCTCCGCCAGTTGCTGAGGTGTATCAAACCGCTTCACTCCCGCTCCGCTGCCGCCGATGTTAGGCTTCACCACCACCGGGAAGCGCAGTCCCTCAGCCGCAGCCGGCGCGTCGTCTGGCGAGTTGATCACCCGGGCCTTTGGATAGGGCAGCCCGAGCGAGGCGAGCAATGAAAGCTGGAGTGCCTTCGACGTCTCATAGCGGAAGGCCTTTTGGCCGTTGACGACGCGCTTACCGCTCTGCTCCAGGTGCGCCAGATAGTATTGGGTATAGAAGATCCCCTGTCCATGGCCACGGCGATAAGCGGAAGGGCTCATTCGGTTGAAAAGCAGCGAAATCCCGGCATCACCGTTGAGGTGAGCGGGGTCGAAATGGTGCTGGGCCGCGTTGATGCGCAGAAAGGGCGTACCGCGGCGTTCAAGTTCCGCAAACAGGGGCTTAAACCAGTGCGGATGCTCGTAATAGATGGCGATGGGCTGCTTCTTCTGTGACATTGGCTCCTCGTTCTGAGGGCCACCGAAGCTGAGCTGCCAAAAAAGAAAAAGGCCGCTCAACTTGAGCGGCCTGACTTTTCAATTTCTTGATAATGCTAAGAAAGATTGCGCGTCACCGGCCGCTCCTGTGGACACATACACATACAACAACACATGGCCATGTTGCTGGTGAGTGCCGGGTTGCAGCCCTGATGGTGCATTAAGGGCTTTATCCTACAGGGCCCGGTTTGGCTCCGTCAACAAAATAAGCGAAAAATTGCAAGCTGGAGCTACCGCAGCGTTCTGGGTGTGCGATTCGCCGTGTTGAGGAGGCTGACAGCATGACCCTCTCTGCCCGTAGCTTCTCGAAGTTGGGATTTGCCGTACTCATGATTGTAGGGTTATTCGCCACAAACCTCTCAGCTCAACAGACCGAAAATGGTGGACAGGAAGACCCGTTGTTGCGGTCGCGTCCTAAGCAGGAGAAGGCGGCCAGGCAGGAGAACGCCTACAAGAAGTGGCTCGACGAAGTCAGCCCGATTATTACCCCCGAAGAGTTGGGCGCGTTCCGCCGCCTGACCAACGACGCTGAGCGCGATAGTTATATCGAAATCTTCTGGCAGCGTCGCGATCCCACACCCGACACGACCGAAAACGAGTACAAAGAGGAGTTCTATCGTCGGCGAGCGTACGCCGATGAGAGATTCTCTGCGGGCAAGCCGGGCTCGAAGACCGATCGTGGGCTAGTTTACATCATCCACGGTCCGCCTGATTCAATTGATGCCCACCCCGCAGGCGGCCCCTATCTTCGGCCAGCGCAAGAAGGCGGCGGGCAAACCCAGACGTACCCATTTGAGACCTGGCGCTATCGCAATCTCGACGGCATTGGACAGGAAGTAGAAATCGAATTCGTGGATTCGTGCGGTTGCGGCGACTACCACGTGACATTGGATCCTTCTGAGAAGGACGCCTTTCTGCACGTGCCTGGGGCCGGCCTCACCGATTTGGAAATGATGCAGCGCTCCAGCAAAGCTGATCGACTTCGGGGCGGAGTCGCGAACCCTGGGACCTCACTTTTCGCCGGAAACCGTCAGGGACAAGAATTCGATCGCATACGGCAGATGGCATTAGTGACGGCTGCACCCCCCATCGCGCTGGGAAGCAGAGAGAACGTTACTTCCACCGTGAGGTTCAATCTGCTGCCCTTCGCCGCGGAAGTGGACTACATCAAGGGCGCGCAGGATGCAGGGATGGTTCCGATTACGCTGAGTATTCCAAACAGCGCGCTTACTTTTGTCCTGAAGGAAGGCGTGCAGCATGCCGCTGTCAGCCTCTCCGGACAGGTCAGCACAATGACGGGCAAGCGTGTCCAGACATTCGAAGACGGACTGAGGCTTGATATTCCTGACAACCTGATTACTACGCGTAGCAGTGGACGGTCCCTTTACAGCAAGACTCTTGCCTTGCGCCCGGGCCGGTATCGCCTGGATGTTGAGGCCAAAGACGTGAATGGGACCAGGGTGGGGTGGCTCACACAAGCACTTGAAATACCCGATTTCAGCAGTGACGCGCTCATGAGCTCAAGTCTCATTCTGGCCGATCAGGTGGAGCCCATCGCTGCCAACGAAATTGGAGCCGCGCCGTTTGTGATCGGCCGCCGTCGTGTGAGGCCACGCGTGGCATCCGGTGGCGGCGTCGCCGCTTTTCGCAGCGGAGAATCTGTAGTTGTATGGAGCGAGGTGTACAACCTGAGCGCGGGCAAGCAGCCCAGTCCTGGAGCAACGGCTGAATATCGGCTGCAACGGCAGGAGACGGGAGCTCCAGCTCTGCTCTCCACACAGCAACTCACGGTTAGAGATCAGCAGGCAGTTGCCGAAAAGCGATTTCCTCCCGGTGAATTGCCAACGGGTGATTATCTCCTGACCGTTACCGTGCGCGATGGAGCGTCGGGGCAGAGCATCGTAAAAACAGCAAGATTCACAGTGCGGTAATCCTGGCGCATTGGATATCGCTGCTTGCGGTTCGTGGGAGCGGTTACCCTCCACCTTGTCCCAAGGTCATTTGACCGGCCTTCGCT